>NZ_CAXUCH010000120.1:7880-12965 GCF_964249325.1 uncultured Mycobacterium sp.
TATTTGTTCCGCCGCGACCCCGACGGCGACTACTGGCTGGTGGGGCGACGCGGCTCGGTGATCCGCACCCAGCGTGGAATCGTCTACTGCGAGCCGATCACCGATGCGCTGGGCTTCATCACCGCTGTCGACCTCGCAGTGACCTATGGGGTGTCGGTGCGTGGCCGGCAGGTGGCGGTGTCGGCGGTGACCTTGCGGCCGGGCGCCAGCATCACCGCCGCCGACCTGACCGAGGCCATCGCGAAGATGCCGCCGATCGGTGTGGGACCCGACATCGTGCATGTGGTGCCAGAAATCACGCTGAGCGACACCTATCGGCCCACCGTCAGCGCGCTGCGGGCGGCGGGAATTCCCAAGCCGGGCCGCCAAACATGGTGTTTCGACCCGGTGGGCAACCAGTTCCGCCGGTTCACCGCAGCAATGCGCACGGAACTCTACGGCGCGCACTGACCAGGGGCGCCGCGATGATCGACGAAACGCTGTTGAGCATTCTGGTCTGCCCCGCCGACCGGGGCCCGCTGCTGCTGGTCGACAAACCCGACGGTGCGCTGCTGTACAACCCGCGGCTGCGCCGCGGCTACCGCATCGAGGACGGCATCCCGGTGTTGTTGGTCGACGAGGCCATCGCGGTCAGCGACGACGAGCACGTGCGGCTCATGGCGCGGGCCAGTCCGGCAGCTCCCCAGTGAGGTAGCGCTGCAGATTCGGCGCGATGGTGCGCGCAATCTGTTCGGGCGGCAGCGACTTGAACGGATGCAATTCCAGGATGTAGCGCGCCATCACCACGCCCACCAATTGTGACGCGACGAACTGGATGCGAATCCGTCCCGATCCCGGCGGATCGTCCACGCGTGACCCCACTTCGGCGGTGATCACCTCTTGCAGGAACGAGCGGACCAGAATGACGTCGTCACCGGCCAGCAGTGAGCGCAGTTCCGCGACGAATCCTTTGCCGGCTTCCGAATCCCACAGCGGCAGCAGCAGTGACGGCAGTTTGTAACCGATGTCCTCGACGGGGGTTTCGCGCAGCGGTCCGATCACTTCCATGGGGTCGATCGGGATCCGCACGGCAGCGGCGAACAGCTGTTCCTTGGTGCCGAAGTAGTGGTGCACCAGCGCAGAGTCCACGCCTGCCGCTGCCGCCACCGACCGAATTGACGTCTTGTGGATCCCGTTACGCGAGAACAACTCTCGTGCACTTTTCAGGATCCGCTCCCGGGTGTCCGAACTTCCCGCTGGTCGGCCCGGGCGTCGGCGTTCAACGCTAGCCAACGCTCTACGGGGTCCGTCGCCGCAACGTCGCCGCGGCCAGGCACAACGCCGCAAGCGCAAAGCCCAGCACGACGACCATGTCGCGCAGCGCGATACCGGTCAGCTCCGTATGTGCGCCCACCTGCTGAAGCGCCTCCAACGCGTAGCTGGCGGGCAAGACGTTGCTGATCCATTGCAGCCAAGTCGCCATCAGTGCGCGCGGGACGATGATGCCGGCCAGCAGCAGCTGCGGCACCATTACCAGCGGGATAAACTGCACGGCTTGGAACTCGGTGCGGGCGAACGCACTACACAACAAGCCCAGCCCGACGCCCAGCACAGCGTTGATGATCGCGATCACGAACACCCACATCGGGCTGCCCGCGGTGTCGAAGCCGAGGAACCAAAACGCCACGACACAGGCCAAAACCGCTTGCAGCGCTGCGGCGATCGAGAACGCGGTGCCATAGGCGACCAGCAGATCCAGTCGGCGCAGGGGAGTGGTCAAGATGCGCTCCAGTGTGCCTGAGGCCCGTTCGCGTTGCATGGTGATCGAGGTGATGATGAACATCACGAACAGCGGGAAGAGGCCCAGCAGAATCAAGCAGGCAGTGTTGAATGGCGATGGTGTGCCGGGTCGGTGCGGGGCATTTTCGAACATGAAGTACATCAGCGTGATGATCAGCACGGGCACCAGCAAGATCATCGCGATACTGCGGCGGTCGGCCGCCAATTGGCGCCGTATTCGCACGGTGGTGGCGCTGTAAGCCTGCAGCCCTATCCGGCTTTGGGTTGCTGCGCGGTGCTGCGTTTGATGATGGTCAGAAACGCTTCCTCGAGTGCCGTGCATCCGGTGTCCTCTCGTAGTCGGGTCGGGGTGGTGTGGGCGACCAGGTGGCCTTCGCGCATCAACAACAGGTCACCGCAGTGGTCGGCTTCGTCCATCACGTGACTGGAGACCAGCAGTGTGGTGCCGCCGCGCGCCAGTTCATGGAACTGCTCCCACAGATCTGCGCGCAGCACGGGGTCCAGACCCACCGTGGGTTCGTCCAGCACCAGCAGCGCAGGCTGGCAAACCAGCGCGCATGCCAACGATGCCCTGGTGCGCTGGCCGCCGGAAAGATTGCCGCAATAGGCGGTGCGGTGATCGGATAGACCCACCCGTTCAATGGCGGCATCGGCGGCATGCCCGTCGAACCCGTATAGCGACGCGAAGTAGCGCACGTTATCGACGATTCGCAGGTCGTTGTAGATCGTCGGATCCTGCGGCATGTATCCGACCCGCCGGCGTAGCACGGCCGATCCAGCCGGGCGGCCCAGCACCGTGACGGTTCCCGAGGTCACGATCTGGGTGCCGACGATGCAGCGCATCAGCGTGGTCTTGCCGCAGCCGGACGGGCCCAGCAGCCCGGTGATCGTACCTTGGGCGATCTGCACCGAAAAGTCATGCAGAGCAACCCTTTTACCGCGAATCACCCGCAGGTGCCTGATATCGACGGCCGCTTCCGCGCCGTTTGACAGCAATTCATCGCTCGATGAACTCATCATGCGATGAATATCCGCCCCCGATGCCATGTTGTCAAGATCTGGGCTTGGTCGTGGTGACCCGCTGCGCCCAGCTCCGCTGAGCTTGCGATCACCACGGGGCAAAATCTGTCCGGTGAGCGCTGAGGAACTGGCGGTGGACCCGGTCACCGCGGCGCGCCGACTACTCGGCGCCACTCTTTATGCGCGAAGCGTGTCCGCCACGATCGTCGAGGTGGAGGCGTACGGCGGAGTGCCCGACGGCCCCTGGCCGGACGCCGCGGCGCACTCGTATCGCGGGCTCAACGGTCGCAATGCGGTGATGTTCGGACCGCCCGGACACCTCTACACGTACCGCAGCCACGGCATCCACGTATGCGCCAACGTCGCCTGCGGCCCGGACGGGACGGCGGCCGCCGTCCTGCTGCGGGCCGCGGCCATAGACAGCGGTATCGACGTTGCCCGGTCCCGGCGTGGCGAGCTGGCGGGAACCGTCGCGCTGGCGCGTGGACCCGGAAATCTCTGCTCCGCATTAGGAATCACCATGGCTGACAACGGCCTTGACCTCTTCGATCCCAACAGCCCGATCACCCTGAAACTGAACGACGCCCTCGACGCCGTCAGCGGCCCGCGCGTCGGCATCAGCCATGCCGCCGACCGGCCGTGGCGGTTGTGGCTGCAGGGCCGACCGGAGGTGTCGGCCTACCGGCGCAGCCCGCGCGCGCCGGCACCCGGGGCCAGCGATTAACGGCCAGGGGCAGCGATCCGGGAAGATCTATGACTGTGGGCGCACCGATCCTCGACGAGCTGGGCTGGCGCGGGCTGATTGCGCAGTCCACCGACCTCGATGCGCTGGCCGCCGAAGCGGCGCGCGGCCCGCTCACGCTGTACGCCGGCTTCGATCCCACCGCGCCCAGCCTGCACGCCGGCCACCTGGTGCCGCTGCTGGCGTTGCGGCGTTTCCAACGCGCCGGGCATCGGCCCATCGTGTTGGCCGGTGGTGCGACCGGCCTGATCGGTGACCCCCGGGACACCGGCGAACGCACGCTGAACGCCGCCGACACGGTGCTGGAGTGGACGGAGCGGATCCGCGGGCAGCTGGAACGCTTCGTCGACTTCGACGACTCACCGACCGGGGCGATCGTCGAGAACGCCCTCGAATGGACCAGCGGCATGTCGGCCGTCGAGGTCCTACGCGACGTGGGCAAGCACTTTTCGGTCCACCTGATGCTGGATCGCGACACCGTCCGGCGGCGTCTGGAAGGTGAGGGCATCTCCTACACCGAATTCAGCTACATGCTGCTGCAGGCCAACGACTACGTCGAGCTGTACCGCCGCCATCACTGCGTGCTGCAGATCGGCGGTTCGGACCAGTGGGGGAACATCATTGCCGGGGTGCGCCTGGCGCGGCAGAAGCTGGGTGTGACGGTGCATGCGCTGACCGTGCCGCTGGTGACGGCCGCCGACGGCACCAAATTCGGCAAGTCCACCGGAGGCGGCAGCCTGTGGCTGGACCCGCAGATAACCACTCCGTACGCCTGGTATCAGTACTTCGTCAACACCGCCGACGCCGACGTCATCCGCTACCTACGCTGGTTCACCTTTTTGTCTGCCGAGGAACTGGCCGGACTCGAGGAGGTGACGGCATCGCGGCCGCAGGAACGCGTCGCGCAGCGCCGGCTTGCGAGAGAACTCACGACGCTGGTGCACGGCGAGGCGGCCACCGAAGCCGTCGAACATGCCAGCCAGGCGTTGTTCGGCCGTGGCGACCTGGGCCGGTTGGATGAGGCCACGCTGACAGCGGCACTGCGGGAAACGCCGGTGGCCGAGTTGAAACCGGGCGCCCCCGACGGGATCGTCGACCTGTTGGTCGCCAGCGGTCTATCGCCAAGCAAGGGAGCCGCGCGTCGCACGATCGCCGAGGGCGGTGTGTCGGTCAACAACACTAAGGTCGACAGCGAGGAGTGGACGCCGCGGTCGTCTGACTTTCTGTACGGGCGGTGGCTGGTGTTGCGGCGGGGCAAGCGGAATATTGCCGGCATCGAACGCGTTGAGTGAGCCTGCCGGAGCCGAAAGACGCCTTCTAGCAGCTTGTTTGACTCGGCGTGGCCCCGAGCGTAACTTATTGGGGTCGTCGCCACGCGGCCAGTTCGCCGGACGCGACGGCCTCCAAGAGGGAACGCTCCACTTCGGTGGGTCCCTCGCCGTCCGCACTACTTGCCCGCGGCCATAGCGCCGCGGCTGGTTGCGCGGCTGGTGTTGTTTGAGAACTCAATAGTGTGTTTGGTGGTTTTGTTTGTTGTTGTTTTT
>NZ_CAXUCH010000121.1:0-12937 GCF_964249325.1 uncultured Mycobacterium sp.
ACGATGCACTGGGCCGGGTCGATGGGGGCGCTGAGCTTCTTCGCCGGCGCCGCCGACCAGATCAAATGGACCGAGACCCGCAACGGCTCGTACGGGCAGACCATCGTCAGCCGTGAGCCGATGGGCGTGGTCGGCGCGATCGTGGCCTGGAACGTGCCGCTGTTCTTGGCGATCAACAAGCTCGGGCCAGCGCTACTCGCCGGCTGTACCGTCGTCCTCAAACCGGCCGCCGAAACGCCGCTGAGCGCCAACGCGTTGGCCGAGGTATTGGCCGAAGCCGGCCTGCCCGAGGGTGTGTTGTCGGTGGTGCCCGGTGGTGTGGAAACGGGCCAGGCGCTCACGTCCAATCCCGACGTCGACATGTTCACCTTCACCGGCAGCTCGGCAGTGGGCCGGGAAGTCGGTAAGCGCGCCGCCGACATGCTCAAGCCGTGCACTCTCGAGCTCGGCGGCAAGTCGGCCGCCATCATCCTGGAGGACGTAGACCTGCCCGCGGCCGTGCCGATGCTGGTGTTCTCCGGCGTGATGAACGCCGGCCAAGGCTGCGTCAACCAAACCCGCATCCTCGCGCCGCGTTCCCGGTACGACGAAATCGTCGACGCCGTAAGAAATTTCGTGCAAGCGCTGCCAGTGGGGCTGCCGTCGGACCCGGCCGCTCAGATCGGGCCGCTGATCTCGGAGAAACAACGTAGCCGGGTCGAGGGTTACATCGCCAAAGGCATCGACGAAGGCGCGCGGCTGGTCTGCGGCGGCGGCCGTCCCGAAGGCTTGGACAGCGGCTACTTCGTGCAGCCGACGGTGTTCGCCGACGTCGACAACAAGATGACGATCGCACAGGAAGAGATCTTCGGACCCGTGCTGTCCGTCATCCCGTATGACTCCGAGGAGGACGCGATCGCGATCGCCAACGATTCGGTGTACGGCTTGGCGGGCAGCGTCTGGACCACCAACGTTCCAAAGGGCATCGAGATATCACAGAAGATCCGCACCGGCACCTACGGAATCAACTGGTATGCCTTCGATCCCGGTTCACCGTTCGGCGGTTACAAGAACTCCGGCATCGGCCGCGAGAACGGGCCCGAAGGTGTCGAGCACTTCTGCCAGCACAAGAGCGTGCTGCTGCCGATGGGCTACACCATCGACAGCTGACCCGCGCGGTTAGGCGGCGACGTCGTTGAGGGTCACCGTCTGCAGATCGCGGCTGTGGATGAGGTCGAGCAGCGCTGGGTAGCATCGGGTGATGGTGGGCAGATTGGCGTGCGCGAGCACGATCTGCTGCGGCTGAAACGAATTGCTGGCGTTGGCAATCAGGCTGGCTTCGCTCTCCGGCGCGGAATCGCCCAGACTACTGCTCCACATCGTGATCGTCGTATAGCCCTGATCGGCGGCGACGCGGTCGATGTCGGCGTTATGGACCCCGTACGGCGGGCGAAAGTATGGGGTTCCGTCCACACCATAGGTGCTTTGCAAAAAGTCGGCGTTGCGCCGAATCTGGTCAGCCACCGCGCCCAGCCCGATGCGGTTGAGGTATGGGTGTGACCAGGTGTGGTTGGCCATCTGGACCTGCCCGGAATCGACCATTGGTCGCAGCGCAGGGGCGTTGACCGACCACGATGAATGGGCACCGGTGACGAAAAAGGTGAGCCGAGTGCCGCTGTCACGGCAAAACTGGGCGAACGCCCCTACGACCGGGACACTCGCGCCGTCGTCGACGGTGAGAGCCAGCTGGTTACCACTCCCCGGCAGCCGGGTAAGCACACCGGCCGCCGTGGGAAACGGGGCCATCGGAATCACCCACCGCACCGGGCCGGCACCTGCCCGCGCCGCCTGGCTTACTGCCGCAGTGAAGGTGGCGGCAATGACGGACAACATCGTCCGCCGATCAATATTTGGCATAGGGTCAAACTACGCCGAGTCGCTGGCCCGATGCTTTCCTCTTGTACCACTTGGTGTTTGGCTCTGGTTCACTCCCTAGACGCTGTTGACGCCAATGCCAGTTTCGCGGCCTGGCGGGCACACCCCCAGGACAGGGTGACTCCGTTGCTGCCGTGGCCGTAGTTGTGCACGCAGCGCCCCGAGCCCAGCGGCTCAACCTCGACCCGCACCGCGGAGCGGCCCGGGCGCAGTCCGGTGGCGATCTCGATCATCTCGGCGTCGGCAAGACGCGGCTCGACTGCTCTACATCGCTGCAGAATCCGCTCGGTTACTTCAGGTTCGGGCGTTCGGTCCCAGCGGCCCGGCACCTTGATCCCGCCGCAAACCACTCGTTGGGGATGCGGAAAGAAGCACGTCCAGTCCGCGGCCTCGGTTAATTCGAGGAACACCCGGTCCACCCCGGGATTGCTCAGCACGACATGCTGGCCGAACATCGGCTCCACCGTGTCATCGCCGGCGAGTTCGCGGGCGCCCAGACCGGCGCAGTTCACCACGATCGGTGCGGATTCGGCGGCATCGGCTAACGACTCCACCCGGCGGATGTCGATCTGACCGCCGGCCGCCGCCAGACGGCTCGCTAGGTACTCGAGATAGCGCGGCATGTCGATCAGCGGCATGGTCGCCTGAAAACCGTGACGGAACCCCGCCGGAACCTGCGCGGCAGCACAGCGCCGAAGCTCGGGGATCAGGCAGGCCTGCGCCGGCAGGTGGTCGACGTTTGCCAACTCGCCGACCACCAGCACCGGCGCCAACCGCACCCCGGTATCGGCAACGGTGGCCAGCTGCTGGAACTCGCGCAGTGATATCGCCATCCACGCCAGCGTTTGAGTGGCCGATTCCTGAAAGGCTGGCCCCCAAAGCGCTCCGGCGACGACAGAGGTGGTTTGCGCTGGCGGCTCGGCCGCCCATACCTGTACCGGCGAGCCCGCCTCAGCCAAACAGATCGCTGTGGTCAATCCGCTCACCCCGGCCCCGACCACCACGACCGGGTCCGCGTTGTTTGATGGAACGCCGTCTGTGCTCATCGTCTTATTGTGTCGGCTGGCGTCGGCGGCAGGTAACAACCGCACAGACGACGCTTGCGATTGCCGGGTGGTCGATGGTGCGCCAGGATCGGTGGCGTGTGCACTGTCGATCTGTCGTTGTTGGACGTGCCCCGCTCAGAGCCCGTTGTCGATGCCGAAGCCTACTTGCGCGCCGTGGTCGCATGGCACTTCAGCGAAGACACCGGTTCGCCGTTCTGGTTGCGCATCGCCGCCACACTGAACTTCGACCCGCTGACCGACATCAAAAGCTTCGCGGATCTGCGGCTGTTTCCCAACCTTCTCAACGAACTGCGCAATGCCCCGGTGGAGGAACTGATTCCACGGGGGTACGGTGCGCCGCTACCACTTCCCCAGATCTTCGAATCCGGTGGCACGACGGGTCCTCCCAAACGGACTGTGCAAATGCCCGATTGGATCGAGCAAGTTGTGCGGTGGCAGACCCAGGATTTCACCGCGGGCGGCTTTCTGGCGGGGCGCGGCTTCCTGTGCATGATGCCCAGCGGGCCGCACGGGGTGGGTTATTTTTCTCGTCACGTCTCTGCTCGGCTCGGCTCGATCTTCCACTCGATCGACCTCGATCCCCGCTGGGTCAAAAAGATTGCCGCCCGGAACGCCACCTTCGAGGTATCTGCCTACGTCGACCACGTGATCGAGCAGGGCGTCCACGTTCTGCAGACCCAGAATGTCGCCAATATGCACACCACTCCGCCGCTGCTGGAGATGATCGCCCGCCGCGATGACGTGGTGGACTTGGTCAACGACAAGGTTCGCTACGTGTTGCTCAGCGGCGCCCATGTGGACGCCGACACCCTGGACCTGTTTCGTGGAATCTTTCCGGATACCGCCATCACCATGGTTTTCGGCAGCACCATGATCCTGTCGCAGGCCAGCACCCGCACCGCCAGCGACGGCGAGTCGTTCGTTTTCGACCCGCGCACACCGTATGTGGTGTTCTCGGTGATAGATCCCGACACTGGCGACCAGGTGCGGTACGGGCACCGCGGCCAAGTGGTGATGAACCACCTCAGCAAGGGAATGTTCATTCCGAACAACCTGGAACGCGACAGCGCAATCCGAACGCCGGGACCCGCAGGACAGGTCGGCGATTCGCTCAGCGAGGTGCGGCCGGTGGCCACATTCGACGGCGAGGCTGTCATCGAAGGTGTGTATTGACGTGCCGTCGCTTACCAATGGACGCTCGGACGCCGCAATTGATTTGGTGTTTCTCGACGCACTCGGCCCGGACGGACCCTACCGGACCCGGAACCGCCAAGTTATTACCACCACCACCGGCGTGTCGGTTGCCGAGCTGAGTATCGCGCCGCCGCTTTATGTTTCGCGCAGCATCGCCACGCAGCGCAAAGTGCAGCCGTTGCCGCTCGCGCGGCGTCAGGCCGCGCTGTCCGGCGCAGCTGAGGCGTTCGCGACGACGGTGATCGCCGGACTGGACTTCGAGACCTACGTCGAGCTCGCCAGCCAGGTTTCGGGTCTGCCGATCACGGTGACCCGCGCTGGGGGCCGCCGGGTCGCTGACGGCGTCGCGTCGGCATTCGATGCGGTGCGGCCGGCTCGCCCTACCGGGGCGGCGCTGGACTGGCGCGAGGAGGGCACCCGCAACGGTGGCGCCGTGTGGACCCGCCGCGGCGAGGTGTTCGCCGTGCATGCCTCAGGAAACGGCCCCGGCATTCACGCCCTGTGGCCCCAGGCGCTGGCGCTGGGCTACCGGGTGGCGATCCGCCCGTCGAGACGCGAGCCGTTCACTGCGCATCGACTCACATATGCGCTGCGGGACAATGGCTTTCGGCCGCATGACGCGACTTATCTGCCGACAGACCATGGCGGAGCCGACGAGGTCATCCGATCGGCCGACCTGGCAATGGTCTACGGCGATCAGCAGGTCGTCGACACATACGCCAACGATCCGACGGTGTTCGTCAACGGGCCGGGACGCGCCAAAATTTTGATCACCGCTGAGCGGGATTGGCGCGAATACCTCGATATGGTCGTGGAGTCGGTCGCAAACCTGGGTGGGATGGCGTGTGTCAATGCCACCGCCGTGCTCTATGAAGGCGATCCCGCTCCGCTAGCGCAGGCGATCGCCGAACGCTTGTCGGCTCTCGCGCCGCTGCCGACCGAGGACGCGCGCGCGATCCTGCCCACCCAGAGCGTCGATAACGCCCAGCAGGTGGCGGACTATCTTGGCGCAAAATCCGAAGGGACGACGCCGTTGCTGGGCGCCGACCGCCTGGTCGCCACACTGGGCAATGGCTGTGCCGCCTTGCGCCCCGCTGTGCATGTGCTGGCTACGCCCGACGTCGACAAACTGAACACCGAACTGCCGTTCCCGTGTGTGTGGGTGTCGCCGTGGTCGCGCGGCGACGGCACGGCTCCGCTGCGGCATTCCCTGGTGGTCACGGCCATCACCGACGACGACGCGTTGATCGACGCGCTACTGGCCGAGCCGACCGTCGCCAACGTTTACTCCGGCCAGTAGCCGACCTACTACAGCGCACCCGAGATCCCACACGATGGGTTCCTGGCGGATTTCCTGATGCGCACCAAGGGTTTTATTCGGGACTGAAACCATGCGCCTGGGCGCCTCAACGTTATTGCGACACCAGGGACGTCATCGTGCCAGTGCCCGGCGCAGGTACGGGTCGAAGTAGCCGGGGTCGGACGTAATCGGGCGAAGGCGGTCATTCATGGTTGTCGGTCCGACGTGACGTTCGAAGATCCGCCACCCACGATCCGTGCGGCGCAGCCGGTCGGTCATCGCGGAGTAGACCCAGATCGCGGGCAGTTCGCCAGGGCTTCCGAGCACCTCCGCGGTAATCATGCCGGGCACCGAGTCGGGCGCCGCGTAGCGCACGAGAAGGTTGTGGTAGCGGACGATCACCCCGTCACCGTCACGATCGACGATCGGGTTGGTCGCCAGCCGGCTGACGCCCGGGACGCTGTACGGGTAGGCCTGCTGGAAAAAGCGCCGCATTTCCGCCCGCCCTCGGTTGGTGCCATGGGTGTGGTACATGACGCTATCCGGGAGGAAGGCCTCGACCATCGCATCGATCGCCCCGGCATCGAACAGCAAGTTCACCCGGTTGATGAAGTCGATTGCGCTCGCTCGGTCTGAGGGATCGACCTCGCTGTCGAGAACGATGGGCGGCAAGTCCGGCATTGCCCACACCTCTCGGTCGGCATCGGTGAATTCGGGTCAAGGGCAGGTGAACCACCGAGAGTTTACCATCAGTTCACCTTTGATTAACCAATCCCAATCGGGTCGTCTGGTCAAAATTCCGACACGTGATGGCCTCGCCGCGGTAAATGGTTGGCCGCAACGGTATTGGCCGGCTGCAACTTTCGGTGTTGGGCGCCTCTCCCGGTTCGCTGGGCCGAGGGTAAACGCGCTCAGCGACCCTGGAACCGGCCTTGGCGACGTTCGATGAAGGACTGCACACCTTCGGCGGCATCGGCGGTACCAAACAGCGCAGTCACGTCCGGGCGCAACCGGTCGACGGCGGCCTGTTCACCGCGCTCGCGTGCCAGCTGCGCGGAGGCGAGGGTGGCCTTGACGCCCAACGGAGCAGCGCGATCGGCGATGGTACGTGCGATCTCGCGGGCCCGCGCGACCGCGGTCGCCGCGTCGTCGGTCACTTCTTGGACCAGTCCGACCCGATAGGCCTCGGCGGCGTCGAATTCGTCGCCGGTGAGCAGCCAGCGCATGGCGTTCCCCCAGCCGGCGTCGCGGGGCAGCCGGATCGTGGCGCCGCCGAACGGGTAGATGCCGCGCTGCACCTCCAGTTGGGTGAACCGGGTGTCGGCTGCGGCCACCCGGATGTCGGCGGCGAGCAGCAGCTCGATCCCGAGCGTCATGCACCAGCCGTGGGCAGCCGCGACCAGCGGCGTGGTCCACGGTCCGTCCAGCCGCCACGGGTCTCGCCCGTCGGGCGGGAACTGCAGCTGGCCGGCGGCGATGCTCGGACCGACGTCGACGAGGTCTAAGCCGCCGGTGAAGTGGTCGCCATGGGCGAACAGCACACCGGCGCGCACGGAGCTGTCCGACTCCAGCAGTGCATAAGCGCGGGCCAACTCGGTGAGCATGGCGAGGTTGAACGCGTTGCGTTTGTGTGGCCGGTTCAACCCGATCAGCAGGACGTGCCCATCCTGCTCCAGCGACACGGTGTCCAGGGTGGGTAGCGTGATTTTTTCGCTCATGACGGCAGTCAACCGCTGAACGGCGGATTATGCAAGATTGCATATTCGGGGGCTGATGCGCCACTGGCCTGCCCCAACGTACTTCAGCAAAAGCCCAGCAAGCACCGCCTTCACTTGTTTAGCCGATCTGCATGTTATATAGTGGGGTGCATAATCACAGGCTGGCGTATCCGGCTTGTGAGTCAGGAGACGACGATGTGGGTTATCGAGCTCAACGTTGCGGGACATCGGTTCACCCGTGAGTTTTCCGACCAGCGCCGCCAGGGATTGCGTGGCGTCCGGTTCCGCCGGCGCCACCTGCAGTGGCGCACCCCGCAGCTTCAGCACTCGCCCGCGGCATAACGGTCCGGGATCGAGGGGGGACGGCGATCGTGTCCACGGCAGTAGAGGCCGTACGGAAGAAACGTGGCGGGACTCGCATCAACATGCTCGTCACCGCCGCTGAGGTGATGCGTGAGCGCGGGGCGGCCGGCGTGACCATCGACGAGGTACTGACCCGCAGCGGCGCGCCCCGCGGCTCGGTGTACTACCACTTTCCCAACGGCCGCAACCAAATCCTGACCGAGGCCCTGCGATATTCAGGTGATGCGATCACCGCCAACATCGACGCCGCCGCCGACCGCGGCGCGACGGCCCTGGTACGACACTTCGTCGAATACTGGGCACACCTGTTGGCCGACAGCGACTTCAATGCCGGTTGCCCGGTGGTGGCCGCAGCGATCGGCTCTGCCGACGAGGAACCGCGGCTGACCACCGAGGCGGGCCAGATCTTCGACCGCTGGCGCACGGCACTGAGCCGGGCATTCGTCGCCGACGGCTTCGACCAGGGCGACGCAGACTCGCTGGCGGTGACGTCGATCGCCGCGCTTGAAGGCGCCGTCGTTTTGTGCCGCTCGATGCGCAGCGCCGAACCGCTGCGCGAAGTCGCCGATCAGCTCGAATTCCTCATCAAGGCAAGGGACTTCGTCCGCCGCAACGGAGTGCCGCATCGCCCGCGGTGACCGACTGCTGCAGTCGTGGCCCGGTCAGTCGCTGGCCGGGAGCGGCTTGGCCTCTTTGAGTTGCAGCGGGGTTTCGCCGATGGTCAGCGTGCCGGCGCCCGCCTTGGTCACCAGTACTTCGGCGCCGTTCTCGTCGACGTAGCGCTTGCCCATCACGGTGCCGTCGGCGAACGCCGGATTCAGCTCTCCCGAGCGCTCGGCGCCGATCGGCACCATCGGGGCACCGCCGCAGCGCAGGTCCTCCAGACTGTCGGCGGCCCGGACGACGATGACCTGGGTGTCGCACACCTGGCTGGCGAGGCGGGTTCCGTTCTTGATCATGGCGTGGTCCTCTACTGATGGCTTCCCTTTATTACTGCTCGGCCGGGGCGGCTCGAAGTTCGTCGACTAATACGCGGCGCAGGACCTTGCCGGTCGCATTGGTTGGCAGCTCGCCCCGAAACACTACCCGGTCGGGCGTGCGCGAACCCCGCAAGCTCTTGCGGACGTATGCGCGCAGGTCCTCGGGGTGGGGTTCGGCGCCTTCGGCCGGCACGACCACCGCGACGATCGCCTGGCCCCACTGCGGGTCGTCGACGCCCACCACTGCCACGTCGCGCACCTGGGGGTGTTCGATCAGCACGTCCTCGAGTTCGGCCGGTGCGATGTTTTCGCCGCCGCGAATGATGGTGTCGTCGCTGCGTCCGCCGATGAACAGGTAACCGTCCTCGTCCAGCATGGCGAGGTCTTTGGTCGGGAACCAGCCGGCCTCGTCGAGCACCGAGCCGATTCCGGTGTACCGGCCCGAAACCTGATCCCCCCGGACGAACAACTCGCCCGTCTCGCCCGGCCCGAGCACTGTGCCGTTCTTGTCGCGGATCTGCAGTTCGATGCCCGGCACCGCTTGGCCGACCGACCCGAGCCGCTTCGCGACGGCGGAATCGGAGGCGGCCAATGCTTGGCGGTGATCCTCCGGGGTGAGAACGGCGATGGTCGAACTGGTCTCGGTCAACCCATAGGCGTTGACAAAACCGACGTTCGGCAACAGCTCGAGGGCCCGGCGCACCAGCGGCAATCCCACCTTCGAGCCGCCGTAGGCCAGATTTCTCAGTGACGGCAGCTCGTGGCCGCCTTGCTCCAGCACCCGAACGATGCGGTCGAGCATGGTGGGCACCACGGTCGCGGTGGTGACGTGTTCGGCGTTGACCAGCCGCAGCCATTCCCCGGCGTCGAAGTCGGGAAGGTAGACCATCTTGCGGCCCGCATAGAGGTTCGACAGCGCGGCGCCCACCCCGGCGACGTGGTAGGGCGGCACGCAGATCAGCGCGGCGTCGTCGGGCTCGGCCGAGTCGAATTCCACCGTGCCGGTGATGTAGCTGGTCAGGTTGCTGTGAGACAGCTCGACTGCCTTGGGCTGCGAGGTGGTGCCTGACGTGAACAACACGACCGCAACCGTGTCGGGGTCGGGGAACTCCGCCGCCGGTGCGGCAGTGCGGGCGGCACTTGCGAATTCATCCGACAGCAGCGTTTGCCGGCCGACGTCGCCGACCATCTGCCGGTAGCGGCTGTCGACGATCACCAGCGGTTCGGGCAGCCGCCGGATCAGGGTTTGGATACCGTCGGCGGACAACCGGTAGTTGATCGGGGTGAACGCCCGCCCGGCACGGGCCGACGCGAAGATCAGCAGCGGCAGCATCGCGCCACCGGTGCCGACATAGGCCACATGCTGCACATTCGATTCGGCGATGACGCCCGCGCCGCCGTCGGCGAGATCGCTCAGCTGCTGGGTGGTCAACCGGACGTCGCCGCAGACCACGGCCGTTCGATCCGGGTTGCTCGACACAGCCATCTCGAGAAGTAACGAAATGCTCATCCTCGAATTCCTCTGTGCGTTAACCCTTTTCGAAATCGGTCACCGGGTCGGACGTGACACTGACGCCCAAAACTGTATTGTAGACCACCTAACCGATACACCCTTCCCTGCGCGCAACGAATGCCACGGCGCCGGCTTTGTCGTCAAATTGACGGCTTATGCCAACGCGTGCTCGGCCCGAAGCCGACCAGCGGTTGAGGTCTATCTGCTTGGCTCCCACGCGGCGGTTCGCGGGATCCAGCGTGGCACATTGCGGCGATAGTCCAGGTATTCGCTGGCGTAGCGCTCGGCAAGATGCGGCTCTTCCCAGAATCGGATGGCGGTGGCCTGGAACACCAGAAAGGTCGCGAACCAGGTCAGCAGCCAAGCCGACGCGGCGACGGCGGCCTCGCCGAGCAGAATGCACAGCACACCGGTGATCATCGGGTTGCGCACATGCCGATAGGGACCACGGACGACGAGGTGCACCGGCTCTCCCATCACCTCACCCAGACCGAGGGTTCCCTCGCCGACGCGGTCGAACAGCACCACCGTCCAGATGAGCAGGCCCAACCCCACGGCGATCGGTCCTGCTTTTCCCGGTGACGGTGACGCTGGTGATCCCGGCGCTGATCACACCCTGGGCTGGCGTGCATGCGCCGGATCTGGGTTCGCCGTGGACGGTTGTCCTCGTGACGCTCGGCGAATCAAATGCCGCCACCACAGCCGTCGTTGGCGCGTGTCCGCCACCATTGCCAGACCTCCATCTCAATACTTCAACCACCGTTGAACAATGAGCGTACGCTCGCTTCGCCCAAAGATCAACACTTGTTGAAGTATGCTGCCGGGCATGTCGGAGGTCCCGCGCGCGGGCCGGTGGCGTACCGGTCAGCAGAACAAGCAACGCATCATCGACGCCGCGCGTGACCGTTTCATGCGCGAGGGCTACGAGCAGGCCACCGTCCGGGCGATAGCCGCCGACGCCAGCGTGGATGTCGCGATGGTCTACTACTTCTTCGGCAATAAGGAGGGGCTTTTCACCGCGTCGGCGCTGACGGGCCCCGAGCACCCGTTGTACCAGCTGGCCACGCTGCTCGACGAGGGCGTCGAGCAGATCGGCCAGCGGCTGGTGCGCCGCTTTCTCGAGCATTGGGACGACGGCGGTGTATACGAGCCGTTCCTAACGCTGTGGCGATCGGCAGCGATTCAGCCGCGCGCCCGCCAAGTGCTGCACGACGCGATGGCCGGTCCGATCGCCGAGCGGGTCGCCGCAGAATTCGGGGTGGCCGATGCCGAGCTGCGCGTGGAGCTTGTGGCCAGCCACCTGGCCGGGCTGGCGTTCGCGCGTTACCAGCTTCGCATCGAGCCGATCGCCTCCAGCGCCGTCGAGGAGCTGGTTGCCTGGGTGGGGCCGACGGTGCAGCGCTATCTCACCGATCCGACCCCGTACTAGCTGTCCAGCACCTCGGTCACCCGCGCCTCGACATCGCCAAGACCGGACAGGTCGATCCCGAACGTATTGGTTAGCGTGTCGAGCACTGCCGCGACGGTGTCGAGCCGGATGCGCTCCGTTGCCCCGCCGCGATGGATAGCGAGATTACGGCCACGCAAGTTCCATCGAGCGTCGTCGGTGACTAGCGCCGCGACTAAGCCAGTGACAAAGAACGACTCGGGATAGGTTGAGGCATACGTATTGGCCAAGACAGGGTTTGGCCGCCGGAACCGACGTTCACCAGCAACACGTCGTCGACACCGGGGATGCGCACGGCAAGCACCTGATGGTCCTCTGCGGTGGGCGGTCCGCCCAGCCCGTGTGGGCTCATCCACACCACCCGCGCGACCAGCGCGTCAACCTGAAAGCCTAAGTGCTGCAGCACATAAAGCATGAGATTGTTGTGCTCGTAGCAGTAACCGCCGCGACGGCGGCGCACCAGCTTGTCGGCCAGCGCGCTCGGGCCCAAATCGACCACGGGGATACCGAGCAACGGGTCGAGATTCTCGAACGGGATACAGCGCCCGTGGGCGGCCACCAGCTCGCTCAATGTCTCCAACGTGGCATCGGCCGACCCTGAATAGCCGATGCGGGCGAAATACGCCGCTACGTCGATGTCGGGCTTGGCCGCGGCCGGCTTCGAACTCACGTGCCGGTCCAGCGCGGCGCCCGCTTCTCGGCGAACGCGATCGCGCCTTCCTTGGCGTCGTTGGACCCGAACACCGGCATCAGGATTTTCATCTGCTCGGCGAACATGGTGTCCGGGCTCCAACCGCGCGACTCGACGATGATCCGCTTGGTCGCGGCCACCGCAAGGGGACCGTTAGCAGTGATCTTCTCGGCGAGCTTGATTGCCTCGTCCAGCGCGGTACCGGGCTCGGCCAACAAGTTCACCAGCCCCAGCGCATGCGCCCGTTCCGCGGGCAGGTTCTCACCGGTGAGCGCCAACTCCATGGCGATCGCATATGGGATGCGCTGGGGCAGCCGCAGCAGCCCTCCCCCACCGGCGACCAGCCCGCGTTTGACCTCGGGGATTCCGAACGCCGACTCCTTCGACGCCACGATCAGGTCGGTGGCCAGCGCCAACTCGGTGCCTCCGGCCAGCGCGTAACCCTCGACCGCGGCGATCACCGGTTTGGCTGGCGGACGCTCGGTGAACCCCATGCCCCGGCCCTCGACGATGACGTTCTCGCCGCGCGCGAACGCCTTGAGGTCCATGCCCGCGCAAAACGAGCCACCTGCCCCGGTCAAGATTCCCACTGAAAGACCGGTATCACCGTCCAGACGGTCCACGGCATCGGCGAGGCCCTGGCTGACGGCAGCGTTGACCGCGTTCTTCGCCTCGGGCCGATTGATCGTGATGATCAGGATGCGGACGCGCTGTTCGGTTAGGACTACGGCTTGGCTGTTTGCGGCTTCT
>NZ_CAXUCH010000122.1:0-1660 GCF_964249325.1 uncultured Mycobacterium sp.
GCACATCCTCACCATCAACGCCGCCATCATGCTCACCCTGAGTGCCGGTCAACACCCGATCTGCGCCAACAATTCATCGAGGACCCCGGTCTGATCACAAAGGGCACAGATGAGCTGTTGCGTCTTTACACCCCGACCCTCGGGCTCGCTCGCACCGTCGCCAGCGACATCAACTTCCACGGCCAACCGCTGTGTCGCGGCGACCGGGCAATCCTGATGTGGGCCGCGGCCAACCGCGATCCCCGAGTGTTCGACGATCCCGATATCTTGGATCTGGCGCGCCCGAATGCAAAGAACACATGGCGTTCGGTGTCGGCATGCACCGCTGCCTGGGATCGCACTACGCCAAAATGATGTTCCAGGTAATTCTGACCCAAATCCTCAAGCGGCTGCCCGACTTCGAGCTGGACGGTGATCCCAAGCTATTCGAAGACGCAGGTGAGGTGTACGCCGTGCGTGAGCTGCCGGTCCGGTTCACGCCCGGCCAGCGCATTAGCTGATCGGTGCTGTCACCTACAAGAGTTGGACTCGCGGATTCAGTGGGCTCCGCGCACCGCATCACCCATAAGCGAAGGCGCGGCTCACCGCCGACGTTACAACCTGCCCTCGCGCTGTAGCTCACGATGTACCCACGCCGGGGACCTCTTTTCTTTGAATGCGCGAAAGCCTTCGCGTGCTTCCGGCCCGAAGAGACTGGAGTGCATGCCAATTCGGTCGAAAAGGCCGAGATAGTGGTCGAGGCTGGACTTGATCAGGCCCCTGGCTGCGGGGGCGGTCTGGCAACACTGCACGAGTAACTCCTTGGCCACGCTGAGCAAATCGTCATGCGCCACCACCCTGGCCACCATGCCCCACTCGAGGGCTTCATCTGCGGTCAGTGTGCGCCCGGTGAACATCAGATCCTTCGTGCGTACCGGGCCCACCAGCCGGGCCAGGACCTGACTGTAATAGGTATCGGCGATGCCGCGAAACAGCTCAGGCACCCGGAAGGTAGCCCGCTCGCTGACCACGGCGAGGTCGCTGCACATCGCGATTTGTAACCCACCGCCCTGACAGAGCCCGTTGACCGCCGACACCACCGGCTTCAGCGACTGGCGCAGGCTGTCGAACGGTGTGACGTCGAAGCCCATGATCGAGGCAAAGTCCATCCAGTTGTCTTCCGCGGCCTGACCTAGGTCCCCACCGGGGGCGAAAACGTCGCCGGTTCCGGTGATGATTAGACCGGCGAGATCGGGATCGCTATTGACCCGGCTGATGGCATAGCGGATGCCGAAGTACATCGCGGGCGTGATGGCATTGCGGGCTTCGGGACGGTTCAGCGTGCAGATGGCGAATACCCCTTCTCGATTGAAACTGAGGAAGGGAGTCCCGAGCCAGTCGCCGTCGGGCGGGCGTGGACGGTTGCGGTGGCTGTCTGACATGTGGCAATTCCTTCCAACGTTGTGAAACCGGGTGAAATCCATAATATAGTTGTATGATTAGAGGCTTAGCGATGGTCTCAGCCGCGATACAATGACCGCAGCGTGCCGGAGCACTCTGCTCAGGAGCCACTAGGGGCCTACTTCGCAAGGAAGACAAGGAAGTAGGGAAAGAATGGGTACACTCGATGGCCGAGTTGTCTTCATCACTGGCGCCGCTCGGGGGCAGGGCCGCTCACGCG
>NZ_CAXUCH010000122.1:1670-11260 GCF_964249325.1 uncultured Mycobacterium sp.
CCGCCATCGTCGGTGTAGATATCTGCGAGAACCTTGATGCCGTCCCGTACCCATTGGGCACCGCGGAGGATTTGGAAGACACCGCCCGCCTTGTCGAAAAGGCCGGCAGCCAGATGCTCACCGGAAGACCGACGTGCGCGACCTTGCCGAGCTTCAGGAAGCATTCGACCTGGGTGTCAAGGAGTTCGGTCACGTCGATACGGTGATTGCCAATGCGGGCGTCATCCTCACCAACCCCGACGAGCGCGATGCATCAGAGGCCTTGCGGCTAGGCATCGACATCATGCTCATCGGGGTATGGAACGCTTTCCAGATTGCTATCCCCCACCTCAAGGAGCGCGGACAGGGCGGCAACCTGATAGCAACCAGCTCAATGATGGCGCTGCTCGATCTGACCGATGGCCGCGGTGGAACCGACGCCTATCTGGCGTCTAAACTCGCCATCATCGGTCTGGTCCGTGCCTACGCGAATCTGCTTGCCCCTTACCGGATCCGCGTCAACGCCGTAGCGCCGACCAACTGTGCCACGCCGATGATCACCGACAACCCAGCCCTGTTCAAGGTTATCGAGTCCAACCCGCACCTGGTCAATGCCATGCAAACTGCGCTGCCGGACTTTCCGATGATCGAGCCGCGCGACGTCAGCAATGCGATTTTATTTCTGATCAGCGATGCAGGCCGCTCGTTCACCGGGAGCCTGCTGAAGGTGGATGCAGGCATGGACGTGCGCCGCTAACCGGGATTGCTCAAGACAGCGCTCGACGCGTTCAAGCTCGCCACGTAGATCTTCGACGAAGCGCCGGGTGTGTGCTGGCCGGATCGGATGGGAGTCCTCGATCGAGGTACAGGCCCAATCGTGGGCGGCGGTGTCGCAGAGGGATCGGAAGCCGCTGCAGCGCTGCGCACCACCGAGCGAGCACCGCCAATCCGCTGACGACTCAGGGCTCAGACCGTCAGGAAGTAGACGACAATTCCCAGCAACGCGATGCCGACAAGGCAAGCGACGATCAGCTGCACTGTCTCCTTGATCAGCCCGTCGCGGGTGGGCGGCGGCAAGTAGCTCACTGGCTTTTCTCCTTGGGTCACGGAACATAAACGCTGTCGTGGCCGGTGATCGCCCGCATCACCACCAGCGGGACGATCAGGAACACGAAGAAACTGACCTGAAAGACCGCAAACCACGCCCCAAACCGGGCCAATTCAAACTTCCACCGCGGAATAACCACCTCGTAGTCCAGGAAATCGTCGTACTGTTGCTGCTTGCTGCGCTGACCCGTGTGTCGGGCCGCGGCCACCGTCGCAGTGGACCCCGTCGTCATCGGCTCCCGGGCCGACAAACCCTCAGCGACAGGGGATTTCGGCCTGGTAAACCGCTCGAGCCCGAAAAAACGCTCGAAATGATTCAACCCGCGCACCGGTGGCTTTCCGGCCCAATACGCGATCAGGTTGGGCCAGACGCACATCAGCCCGATCGTCCACAGCAGCGTGAACCGGCCCCCGTTGGCGAATGTGAGCACCGGGCCCATTCCCGGGTCGTAGGTCCACCATCCCATTGCCGCGGCGGTGCCCTCGACAAGGAGATCCCACGCGTAATTGACTGGGATGGCCAAAATCGCAACGGCTTTCAGCATGCTCCAGCCAAACCTCCTGGCCACCAGCTGACCCAGCCACAGCACCGCGACCGCGTGGACGGTCCAATACACGGCGTAGGCGAACGGCATGAAAAGAGGGTCGTTCGGTGTCTTCAGGGGTAGCCACTCTAAAGCATGGTGCAGCCGGAAGGTGGGACTGTAGATCAGCTCTTGGCCCCAGTCTCCGATGGTCTCCATCCAATAGACCAGCATGCTGTTGAACAGAAAGAGAAAGCCCCACGTCAGACGGCGTCGGCGGATCGAGTCATAGACCGCAAGCAGGATCACCACGCTCCCGGCCACCGGGATCACCCAGTTGAAGAACCAGGTTCCCGATGGATTCAGCAGCGAGGGTGGCGTCGGCGGTGCACCCACCACATAGCTCATCGACACCCCTACAAGGTAAACTAAGTTACTTATGTGCAGACAGTGTCGCGCGCGACGCGCCGTTCGGCAAGGGGTGAACCGATGAGATGGGGCCTGCCGTGGCCCGGCGCCGAACGTGCCGCCGAAGCCGAGGCGGCGGGGGCACGCGCATTTTGCGCCGGCGAATTCAGCGACAAGAACGCGTATGTGACCAGCGCCGAAATGGCATTGCAGACCTCGGCCGCGATGATCGGTCCCGGCATCGCATACGCGTTCGCCCGCTCCCCTTTCGTTCACGCCTCCGCCGCGCGACACCTGTCGAAGTTGGCGCCGGGGCGGGTGTTCCTCGGCCTCGGGTCGGGCACCCCGCGAATGAATCGGGATTGGTTTGCCGCCCCCGCCGACCACCCGGCGGCGCGGATGGCCGAACTGGTCGAGGCGATCAGGGCCTACCTGAAGTCGGAAAACGGTGAAGCCGTCCGGGTCAGTGGCCGGTTCTACAGCATCGATGCCGACATCCGGGCACCGGTCTTGGGCCGGCTTGATGTCCCGATCCTGATCGGCGCGTTCAACCGGATCATGCTGCGCACGGCAGGCCGCGTGGCCGACGGTGTGCTGGGCCACGGCCTCTTCACCGATCGCTGGTGGTCGGAGACCGTCGAGCCAGCTCTGGCAGCAGGTTGTCAAGCCGGCGGCCGGGATCCCAGCGCCTTGCACCGCTGGGGGTGGCTGATCACCGCGATTGATGACGCCGATCCGGAGCGGGCGATTCGAGAGGCCCGGATGCAGATAGCGTTCTACCTGACCGTGCGCACCTATGATCCGCTGGTGGAACTGCACGGTTGGCAGGACGAGGTGGCTGCTATCCGGGCGGGGTTTCGAAGTGGCCGGCCGGATCGAATCGGTGAGCACGTCACCGACGACATGCTCTGGTCGATCGCGGTCTGCGGTGACACCGCGCAAGCTCGCGAGATGCTGCGTGGCCGCAAACATTTGCCCGACATCGCCTTTCTGGCTCCGCCGAGTTTTCTGGTTGGGGCGCGCCGCCGCTCCCGATACGACGTCGCTGCTATCCAGTTCGCGGGTGAGTCGCTGTGAGTCGGGCGTCTTGGTGGGCGGCTGGCGGATCTAGATTGTGTACTCGGTTGGCGATGTAGGCTCAGGCGATTGGAGGCCGCGATGGCCAGACCCGAATCTTTCTCGCTGACATCTGCCCAGGACTCGCCGGCGACAGCGGTGCGCTCGCCGAAGACCGCTGAATTGGTGGCCAACCGGCTTCGGCGGATGATCGTCGACGGCGAACTGGGCGACGGCGACTTTTTGCCGCGCGAGGCCGAGCTGATGGCGCAGTTCGGGGTTAGCAGGCCAACATTGCGTGAAGCGGTGCGAGTGCTCGAATCGCAACGTCTTGTTGAGGTTCGCCGTGGTTCGCGCACTGGCGCGCGGGTTCGGATCCCCGGCCCGGAAATCGTTGCCCGGCCGGCGGCCCTGTTGCTCGAACTGTCCGGGGCGAGCTTGGCCGACGTCATGACGGCGCGCATCGCGATCGAGCCGCTCGCCGCGAGGCTGCTTGCCGAAACCGGGACCAAGGCAGCACATCAGGAGATCGAACGCCTGGTCGGCGAGGTTCCCGCTGCGCGGAAAAACGGCGAGCTTGCGCGAGCGTCGGCCAACCTGCACCTCAGGTTGGTGCAGTTGTCGGGAAACGCGACCCTGGCCATGATCGCCGGGATGCTGCACGAGATTTCCGAACGCCACACCGCTACAGCCATCCGCAGGACCGACAACATGGCGCCGAAGGCGGACTACGACAGGATGCTGCGCTCTTATCGCAGGCTGGTTGCACTCTTGGCCAAGCGCGACGGGGCGGGCGCCGAGGCGCACTGGCGCAGACACATGGAAAACGCCGCCGCCGCCCTACTCAAGGGCCTGGAGAAAACCAAGGTGCGCGACATCATGGATTGAGCCGTGCCGGCATTCGCATCCCGCGAACTGTGATTTAGGTCTCCCCCGGAATCCAGTCTGATGATACGCTAGCTCCAATTAGTCGCAGAAATGAGTCGAATGACATCAAGGATCGCATCGGAGGTTGGCGTGACGACGACAGAACAGCGGAACTGCCCGGTCGTGACATTCGACTACACGCAGACAAAGCCTGCGGGCACGTGGTTCAAGACCTACGACGAGCTGCGATCTCAATTCCCGTGGTACCGCAATGAGTTCGGCCCGGGCTTCTGGACAGTCTGCAACTACCAGGGCATCCTGCAGATCTTGCAAAACCCCGAAGTGTTCTCCAGCAGTGTGGTGGTCGCATACGATCCCGACCCGCCCTATAAGTGGATCCCTGAGATGCTTGATGGCGACGAGCACAAGCAGTGGCGCCACCAACTCGGCCCGTTGTTTTCCCCCATGGCCGTGGAGCGGCTGGACGACACTGTGCGCCAACGGGCCGTCGAACTTATCGACGGGCTCGCTGACCGCGGATCGTGCGACTTCATGGCCGATTTCGCACAGCGGTTGCCGACCACGATCTTCTTGGAGCTGATGGGCCTGCCGGTTGGCGAACTCGACCAGTTCCTGCAGTGGGAGCACGACATCCTGCACACCGGGGCCAGCGACGAAGCCGGCATGCAAAAGCAGATCGCCGCGATGATGGCCGTGATGGGGCGCTTTAACGACGTCATCGCCGAGCGCCGGGAGCAGCCGCGCGAGGACATCGTCAGTAAGGCCCTCACCTATCAGATCGATGGCAAACCGGTGTCCGATGCCGACCTGCTGTCGTTTTGCCTGCTGATGTTCATGGCCGGGCTCGACACCGTATCGGTCACGCTGGGCTGGATCTTCTTGCACCTGGCCCGCAACGACGACGATCGCAACCGCATCGTCAACGACCCGGCGATTATCCCCACTGCGGTCGAGGAGTTCCTGCGTGCCTATGCGATCGTCATACCGGCGCGCAAAGTGATGAAAGACGTTGAGGTGCAAGGATGCCCGATGAAGGCCGGCGACATGGTCAACATTCCGCTCAACGCCGCCACCCGCGACGACGCCGCCTTCCCCGACGCCACGACAGTCGACATCACCCGAAAGCCCAACAACCACATCGGGTTCGGTGCAGGACCACACCGCTGCTTGGGATCGCATCTGGCCCGGCGCGAGCTCAGGATCGCGCTGGAAGAGTGGCACAAGCGGATTCCGCACTACCGCATCGCAGCCGGCGCCCAACTGCTTGAGACCGGCGGCCAACTTGGTTTGGAGGCACTGCCACTGGAGTGGAGCGTGTGATGCACCGGCCGTTGGACGGTGTGCGCGTCCTGGAGGTCGCCCAGTTCACCTTCGTTCCCGCCGCCGGCGCGGTGCTGGCCGACTGGGGCGCGGACGTGATCAAAATCGAAAACCCGGTGACCGGCGATCCGCAACGCGGACTGGTCAATGTGCTCGGACGCGCGACCACCGTGCCCGGATCAGCGTTCGCGCCGATCATCGAGGCACCCAACCGCGGCAAACGCAGCATCGCGCTGGGCTTGGCCGTCGCCGAAGCTCGCCCCGTCCTCGAAGAGTTGATCCGCCGAAGCGACGTCTTTTTAACCAGCTATCTGCCGACCGCGCGCGCCAAGCTGCACATCGACGTCGACGACGTCCGCCGCATCAATCCCGACATCATTTACGTCGCCGGCAGCGGATTCGGCAGCGAAGGCCCTGACCGCGACACTGGTGCTTACGATTCGACAGCGTTTTGGGCACGGGGCGGCAGCGCGGACGGCGTGACGTGCTCAGATGCCGAGCACGTCGCGTTCATGCCGGCAGGAGCCTACGGCGACAATATCGCCGCACTGGCCCTTGCGGGCGGCATGAGCGACGCGCTCCGGCCGATCCTGGCGCTGCTGGCCGGCGGATCACTACCGAAGATCGATCGCCACACCCAGGCGCCGGGCAACCCGTTGACCGGCAACTACCGCACATCCGACGGGTACGTCATCCAGCTGTCAATGCTGCAGCCGGCTCGGTACTGGCCCGAATTCTGTCGACTGATGGGATGCGATGAATTCGCGCACGACTCGAGGTTCGAGTCGGTGGAGGCGTTGGCAGAACACGCCGACGCGGCATACGCGATTGTCCGGGAGGCGATCGGTAGCCGAACATTCGACCAGTGCGCGCAGCTGCTGCGGCGGACCACCGGACAGTGGGCACCGGTGCAGGACCCGTGGGATGTCGGTAACGACGAGGCCCTGATCGCCAACGGCCGTATCGTCGATGTCGTCGATGCCGAAGGGAAACCGCGCAAGCTGGTCGCTAACCCGGTGAAGTTTGACGACCCCCCGCTGGCGTTGACCCGCGCACCGCAATTCGCCGAACACACCGACGACGTACTGCGCGAAATCGGTGTCGACGACCAGCGACTCACCGAGTTGAAATTCGCCGGTGCGATCACGTGAGTGTTGTCAGTATCAGCGGTGGTGACGACGGCACCGTTAAGTCCCGGTTGATCCGCGCGGCCGACGCGTTGATCGCCGAGCACGGCATCAACGCGGTGCAGATGGACGCCGTCGCCAAGCGCGCGGGGGTGTCCCGCGCCACCGCTTTTCGGCAATTGGGCAGTGTCTCTGAGGTTTTGATGCAAGTGGCGCTGCTTCGTGCGCAGCGCCATATCGATGCGGTGCATCAATTGATGCAGACCAAGACCGGTGCCTTCGCGAAGATCGAGGCCGCGCTGATCTACACCGCGCGCGAGCTACCCGTCGATGCGGCTATCGAGGTGTTGATCTCGCGGCACTCGGCCTCCGTGCATGATCCGCGGGTCCATCAGGCTGCCGTGGGGGTAATGGGCCCGGTGTTGCAGGACGGTCAGCGCAACGGAGAGATCCGCACTGACATCACGCTGGACGAGCTGGTCGACTTCCTCGTCGAGCAGACATACCTGGCCGCCGAAGAGCTTGACCGCACAGAAAGCGCGGTGCGTCGCCGGTTCCGTCACTTCGTCGCTCCCGCGCTGGAAGCTCGCAGCGGCTATAGCGGCGAATACCTCTCCCGGACACGGGAAGTCGAAGAAGCTCTCAATGCTGCTATGGAAGCTCTGAAGAACCTGGCGCGACAGCTGCACGCCCAGCTGGCATCGGATCCCTGAGTCTCAATCGCGTTGACCTACTTGGGTGACATGCCAGCGAAACACATATGGTGGTGGCACTTTCCGGAACGGTCGCACGGCGAACGCGGTGCCGTCGAAGACCCGCCGCGGCCCGCCGCCCGCAGGCTCAGCGACGGGATGGCGCTGCGATGCGTGGGAACCCGACTGGCCATCGCCGCGGCATCCAGACTGTCGCTCCGGTCGTATCGCCGCACGCCGTGTCGGACCACAAACTCGCGATCTCGCCGGTGCGGACCTGCACGACAGCCACGTGATGGTTGCCCGGTCATATCTGGCGGACCTGTTCTACGCCAGCGACCTACCCTGCTGGTGATCGACGCCGACAACGCCGTGCACAGCCGCACGCCACTGCGGGCCGTCGCCGAGACGTCCCGGTATTGCTCGGATTCGGCGCTGCCGTCGACGCGTCACCAAATCCCCGCGCCGAACGGGCCACCGCACCGGCTCCCGCGACACTACGCTGCACCCGGTGCCGAAATCGGGGACTGCCATAACTGCGCAAGCCAGCGCGCCAAACTGTGGGACTTCGGGTTTGGCGCCAGCAGTCGTGGCCGACATCGGCCGCTGAGGAATCTGCGTCCCATGAGCCGGCGCAAGGATCCACACAGCCGCGAATCAGGAATATGTTTAGCTTCTTCTGCTAGGGTGGGCCTTCGTCCGCCACGCCCGACAATGGAAAGAAATCGCCGTGGACTACCGCATCAAAGGCCGCGTCGCGTTGGTCGTCGGCGGCAGCAAGGGTATGGGTTTCGAGGCGGCCAAGATGCTCGCCGACGAGGGCTGCCCGGTCGGGATCGTGGCCCGCACCAAGGCCGACGTCGAAGCTGCCGCCACCGCGATCGGGCACCGCGGGGGCACCGCGATCGGCGTGCCCGCCGACATCACCTCGCGCGACGGCGTCCAGCTCGCGGTGGAGCGGGTACGCGACGAGCTGGGTGATCCGTTGATCGTCATCGGCCAAACCAAATACATTCGGCCCGGCGACTTCGCCGACATCACCGACCCTGCGCCTTTACGTGAGTCATTCGAGTCCTACACCATCAGTCAGTTCTTTTTGCTACATGCGGTGCTGCCTGCCATGAAGGATGCCGGCTGGGGCCGATACGTCCACATTGGTTCGGCCACAGCAAAAGAACCTCGGGCAGCATCCATCACGTCGTTGCCAACGCCACCCGCCCGTCGACGGTGGGGCTGCTCAAGACAGTGGCAGACGAATATGCCCGCTACGGCATCACGGTCAACACCGTCGCGCCGGGATGGATCGAGACGCAGAACTCCATCGACTACTTAGCCAACACCGTCGGCGCCACCACCGATGAGCAGCGCCGGGACTTTCTGCTGTCGCAGGCGCGCGTTCCCGCCGGCCGGATGGGTAAGGCATCGGAAATTGCGTCGGTCATCGTGTATTTGTGCTCAGATGATGCGAGTTACATCACCGGTGACTGGATCGAGGTCGACGGTGGATTGCACCGCTCGGCATTCTAGACAGCACAACTCATCGATACGATCAGCCCGGGGCCGCCGAGCAGCTCGTCGCGACGAAATACCGGTTCGCTTGAGAGGTTTGTTTCCGTGCCCGAGTTACCGCGCACAGCAGCCAACGCCGGGATCGCCACTCCCGAGCAGTTTCGCACGGTGGTGCGCGAGTGGTTTGGTTCCCATGTGGGTTCCCGTACCGAGACCGGCTACACCGACGAGGATCGCAAACGCACCACCGCCGCCGCCTACGACGCGGGCATCTTGCACGTCACGTGGCCGGTCGAGTACGGGGGCCGTGGGCTGCCGCCGGAATACCAAACCGTTTTCAACGAGGAATCAGCGCCCTACGCCTGGGCATTGATTCCCAGCGCTGTCACCGTCGGTATCTGCGCGGCCACCCTGCTCGACACCGGCAGCGAGGACCAGAAGCGCCGCCACATCCCCGCGATGCTTCGCGGCGATGAAGCCTGGACGCAGTTACTGTCCGAACCGGGCGCCGGCTCAGACCTCGGCGCTGTGGCCACCCGCGCGACACGCGACGGCGAGTATTTCGTGCTCAACGGTCAGAAGGTGTGGACCTCCGGTGCCGCCGAGGCTGACTACGCGGCAGCGCTGGTCCGCACGGATCCCTTAGTTCCGAAGTATCAGGGGCTTTCCATGGTGATCGTCGACATGAAAAGCCCCGGTGTCGACGTTCGGCCGCTGCGGCAGATGACCGGGGACGCCCATTTCAACGAGGTCTTCCTCGACGACGTTCGGGTACCGGCGGCCAATCTGATGGGTGAGTACAACGGCGGCTGGAGGGTGCTGAACCGGATGCTTGTGCACGAGCGCATCGCGCTGAGCGCAGGCACCACCGCAGGAAATGTGTTCGACCCGGACAACTTCGACGAGCTGGTTGCCCTGGCCCGCGCCCGCGGGGGCGACACCGATCCCGCGGTGCGCGCCCGCCTGGCCGACATTTACAT
>NZ_CAXUCH010000122.1:11270-12919 GCF_964249325.1 uncultured Mycobacterium sp.
CGCCCGCAACGCCCGGTCCTGCGCCGAGGCCGCAATCTTCATCGGGGCCCCGGACGTATTAGCTTGGGAGCCCGACGATGTCGACAGCGAGCGCTGGGCGCGCGACCTGCTGTTCTTCCCCATGACCGGGATCGCAGGCGGCACCACCGAGATCCAGAAGAACACGATCGCCGAACGGCTGCTCGGGCTGCCCCGCGAGCGACACCTCGACCGCGATGTGCCGTTCAACCAGATTGCACGCTGAAAACCGGCGCTGATCCCTACCGAGGCAACGGGTGTTTATTCCAGATGTAGTGAGCGAAGAGCACGCCGAGCTGCGTGCGACGGTTCGCCGCTTTCTGCAAAACCGCTGCCCCGAGGCTGCGGTGCGGCGTGCCATCGACAGCGACAGCGGCTACGACGCTCAGTTGTGGAGCCAGATGGCCGGCCAACTGGGCCTACACGGACTCGGCCTGCCGGAAGCCTACGGCGGCTCCGGGTACGGCCCGCAAGAAACAACCATCGTTTTCGAGGAACTCGGGCGCGCGCTGGTACCGTCACCGTTCTTCGCCACCGTTGCCCTGGCGGCCGGGCTGCTTGTCGCGCTCGGCGACCAAGACGCCAATCAGCGCTACCTGCCGGCAATTGCCGGCGGCGAGTTCATCGCCACCGTCGCTGCCGCCGAGGGCGCCGCGTCCTGGCAGCCGCAAGACCTGTCGGACGTGGTGGCCGAGCACCGTGACGGCCAGTGGCGGCTTTCCGGCGAGAAAACCACCGTCTTGGCCGCCGACGCGGCCGGGCTGATCCTGGTTGTCGTGACCGCCGGCACCCAAACCAGCGTGTATGCCGTGGATCCGGGAGCGCCGGGTGTCACGGTCGTCGCCTTGTCGCCCCTCGACCTCACCCGGCGCCAATCCAAGGTGCGCTTCGATAACGCGCCGGCCACACTGGTCGGTGAGCATGGCGGCGCCGGCCCGGCCGTGGCGGCGATGCTGGATAGCGCATCGGTGGCGCTGGCCGCCGAACAAGCCGGAGCCGCAGGGTATTTGCTGCAGATGTGCATGGACTATGCGAAACTACGCCATCAGTTCGGGCGCCCGATCGGCGCGTTCCAGGCGATCCAGCACATGGCGGCCGACATGACCATCGGCGTGGACGGCGCGCAGCTCCTGGTGCGGGAAGCAATCTCGCGCCTGGCGAAGGGTCAGCCGGCCGGCGTCGAGGTGTCGCAGGCCAAGGCGTTCGCCAACGAGAAGTGCCTGCAGGCCGCCCGCATGGCGCAGCAGATCCATGGCGGGATCGGCTTCATCGCGGAGTTCGACCAGCAGCTCTGGTACCGCCGGGTGGCGGCGTGGAGCCTGCGGTGCGGCACGGCGCCGGAGCACCGGGCGCGGGTGGCGGAAGCCCTGCTGGACCGTCCCGGCATCGTGCGGCTGGGCTACGACCTGTCGGTGGACGAGGCGCCGCAGGACGTTCCGGCACGGCTGCTCGGCGCCGCGTGAGGGTTCAGCGCCAGCCGCATCACTTCCACCTCTCCATGAAGGTTCGGATGCGGTCGGCGTCCGCCTGCGACGCCGGGGTGTAGACGATCATGCCCAGCTCCGGCCGGCCATCGACGGCGAAGGCAGAGAACTCCAACTCCAGCAGGCCGGCGTGCGGGTGGCGGATGC
>NZ_CAXUCH010000123.1:0-12866 GCF_964249325.1 uncultured Mycobacterium sp.
CCCCACGACGAGGCAGAGGGCGCCGGCCCACGCACCGCCGCGCAGGCCGATGCGGTCCAGCCACACGAACGTCAGCAGGGCTCCGGGCGGGTGGCCGGAGATGTGGGTGATCCAGGAGTCGGGCTGGAAGTCGGGGATCCGCCGGGCGAAGCCGCGCAGCATCGCCGGTATGTCGGTGATCCCCGGCACCTGGTTGAGGTACTCGTGGCGCGCGGTGAGGCGGCCGGCGAACCCGCGTTGCCACCCGTCGATCATCGCGAGCGAGAACGCCCATGTCGCCGACACCGCCCAGGTGACCAGCTTCAGCGACCACCACGACAGTCGGTGGGCCACCGTGGGCCCCCACGCCACCACGGCTGCCGCCACCGCGATCGCCGCTGGGGTGCCCCACCCGACGTGGGTTTCCCACCAGCCGAAGATGGGCGCGGTGTCGGCGAACTGCTGGCGTCGCGCGGCGTCGGCGCGGATCAGCGGGGTGACGATGCCCAGGTGCAGGTGCGGCACCACGAAAGCGGCCGCCACCAGCACGACAGCCAGGGGCACCGCCACCGCCTCGCTGCGCACCTTCACGGGCCCAGCGTAGGAACAGCCACCGGGCGGCGCCCTGCCGTCACAGCGGCGGTCACTGCCGCGACCCCATGGTTGACGGCCCAATGGTTAACGGTGCCTTGCGCGCGCCGAGCTGTGACGTTGCCCTCACGCACCAAAATACATAGGCTGGCTATGCTAATGTGGTTATGTTCCCAAAACCTGATGCTGAATTAGCCGCACTCACGAGGTTTGCCATGAGCAGGGTTTCTGCGTACGCCGCCACGTCGGCGACCGAGCCGCTGATTAAGACCACCATCACTCGCCGCGAACCCGGCCCCCACGACGTCGTGATCGACATCAAGTTCTGCGGGATCTGCCACTCGGACATCCACACCGCCAAAGCCGAATGGGGCCAACCGAATTACCCTGTCGTGCCCGGCCACGAGATCGCCGGCGTGGTAAGCGCTGTCGGCTCTGACGTCACCAAGTACACGGTCGGTGACCGCGTCGGCGTAGGTTGCTTTGTGGATTCCTGCCGTGAGTGCAGCAGCTGCCTAAGCGGTTTGGAGCAGTACTGCAAACCCGGAATGACGACCACCTACAACGCCATCGGCCGTGACGGCCAGCCGACTTACGGCGGGTACAGCCAAGCGATCGTCGTCGACGAGAACTACGCACTGCGCATTCCCGACTCGCTGCCGCTGGACGCGGCGGCACCGCTGCTGTGCGCGGGCATCACGCTCTACTCACCGTTGCGGCACTGGAACACCCGGCCCGGCAAGCGGGTGGCGGTCATCGGGCTCGGAGGCCTTGGCCACATGGGAGTGAAGCTCGGTAAGGCGATGGGCGCTGAGGTGACCGTGCTGTCGCAGTCGCTGAAGAAGATGGAGCACGGGCTGCGCCTGGGCGCCAGCGAGTACTACGCGACCTCGGATCGCGAGACCTTCCGCAAGCTACGCGGCAGCTTCGACCTGATCCTCAACACGGTTTCAGCGAATCTGGATCTCGGCCAATATCTGAACCTGCTCGACGTCGACGGCACGCTCGTCGAACTAGGCATCCCTGAACACCCGATGGCCGTGCGGGCCTTCGGTCTCGTGCTGATGCGCCGCAGCATCGCTGGGTCGAACATCGGCGGTATAGAAGAGACTCAGGAGATGCTGAACTTCTGCGCCGAGCACGATGTGCGGCCCGAAATCGAGGTCATCGAACCTGCGTACATCAATGAGGCCTACGAGCGCGTATTGGCTAGCGACGTGCGCTACCGCTTCGTCATCGACACCTCAACGCTGTAAGGCTTCTGCCTCAGCTGGCCGTTGCATGGCCCGCATCGTCGCCGGCCTGGCTGAGGTCGACACCTTGCAGCGGCCAGCCGGCGGCGGCGAGCGTGCCGGCGACCCGCCTGATGTTCTCCGGGCCCGCGTCGTAATGCGTCATGTCGGAAACGAAGTCGGCGATGTCGTCCCGCTGGCCCGTCCCATCGGCGAGTGCTGCGGATCCGGGCGTGGTCATTCTCTGCACCACTTCGCGGACCTGATCGTCTGTCAGATCAGTGCTGCGCAACAGCGCCAGAAGCGGTACACGGTCCGGGCCCGGCACACCGTCGGGATAGCCCGCCCGTAGCCAGTCCAACACCGAACTCAGAAACGACTCGCTCGCCATGTCACCAGTTTTCCGGTCGTAGCCTTACCAGCGCCACTATGGCGCTGCATGATGACACAATTCACACGTGTTCACAGCCGACACGGCACACCCGGCTTTGGCACGGCTAATCAGAAGTCCCAGTCTTCGTCTTCGGTGACGACGGCTTTGCCGATCACATATGACGATCCCGACCCGGAGAAGAAGTCGTGGTTCTCGTCGGCGTTGGGTGATAGCGCCGAAAGGATCGCCGGGTTCACGTCGGTCTCGTCGCGCGGGAACAGCGCCTCGTAGCCAAGGTTCATCAACGCCTTGTTGGCGTTGTAGCGCAAGAACTTTTTGACGTCTTCGGTCAACCCGACCTCGTCGTAGAGATCCTGGGTGTACTCCACCTCGTTGTCGTAAAGCTCGAACAGCAGCTCGTAGGTGTAGTCCTTGAGCTCTTGGCGCTTGGGCTCATCGACCAACGCCAGCCCGCGCTGGTACTTGTAGCCGATGTAGTAACCGTGCACGGCCTCGTCACGGATGATCAAGCGGATCATGTCCGCGGTGTTGGTCAACTTGGCCCGGCTCGACCAGTACATCGGCAGATAGAACCCGGAATAGAACAGGAAACTCTCCAACAGCGTGGAAGCCACTTTGCGCTTGAGCGGCTCGTCGCCGCGGTAGTACTGCATCACGATCTCGGCTTTGCGCTGCAGGTTGGGGTTTTCCTCCGACCAGCGGAAGGCGTCATCGATCTCGGCAGTCGAACACAGCGTGGAGAAAATGTTGCTGTAGCTGCGCGCGTGCACCGACTCCATGAACGCGATGTTGGTGTAGACGGCTTCCTCATGCGGCGTCAGCGCGTCGGGAATCAGGCTGACCGCCCCGACTGTGCCTTGGATGGTGTCTAGCAGCGTCAGCCCGGTGAACACCCGCATGGTCAGCTGCTTCTCGCCGGCGGTCAGGGTGCTCCATGATGGGATGTCGTTGGACACCGGCACCTTCTCAGGCAGCCAGAAGTTTCCGGTCAGCCGCTCCCAGACCTCGGCGTCCTTTTCGTCTTGCAGCCGGTTCCAGTTGATCGCCGAAACACGGTCGATCAGCTTCACGTTGTCGGTCACCAGCACCCCACTTCACCAGGACATTTGTCTGCTGTGTTCAGGCCTCAAACACTACCCCTGGGGTGTGACAACTCGCCGCAGCACAACACCTTGTGTCGTGCGTATTTTGTGGGTGCGCGGGCTAGTCGGCGACGGCCAGCGCCGTGCGCTCGCCTGGCGAGTCGACGCCTACCCCGAAGAACTGGTACTCGGCAGGATTCACTGAACGCGTACCCATCCAGTACTCCCACGTGTAGCCGCCCCAGAGCACTCGGTTGTTGCCGTGCTCGTCGAGGTACCAGCTGCTGCAGCCACCGGTATTCCACACCGAGCGGCCCAGCCTGCGTTGCAGTTCGGCGTTGAACCGGTCCTGCGCCGCGCGGGTGGGTGCCAGCGCCTGCGCGCCGACCCGGTCGCACGTGGCGATTGCGTCGGCGACATAACGGATCTGCGACTCGATCATGAAAACCACTGAGTTGTGGCCTAGTCCGGTGTTGGGGCCCAGCAGGAAAAACAGGTTGGGCACGTCAGCGACCGTGATGCCGCGGTGAGCGCCGAGGCCCTCGCGGTTCCAGCGGTCCACCAGGTCCTCGCCGTGCAAGCCTTTGATCTGCACATACGTGTAGAAGTCGGTGAACTCCAAAACATTAAATCGCACGATCACGTCGGCCGGGCGATGCGTGCCGTCGGCGGTGACGATCCCGTCGGGCGTTATCCGGGCGATGCGGTCGGTGATCAGTTCGGTCTTGGGATCCGCCACCGCAGGGTAGTAGGTGGACGAGTTGAGGATTCGCTTACAGCCGATCCGGTAATTCGGCGTCAGCTTGCGGCGCAGCTCACGGTCTTTCACCGAGCGGCGGATGTTCCACTTGGCAAGGGCCTCAATGCCTTTGAGAATGTTCGGCCGCTTGGTCATGCCGTAAGCCAGTGCTTCTTGACCCCAGTAGATCGTGGTCCGCAACGCCCATGCCAGACCGGGGATAGTTGTCAGGGTGCGCCGCAGCCAGGCGGGCAGTTCCTCGTTGGTCCGCGGCACCACCCACGGCGGAGTGCGTTGGTAGAGCTGCAGTTCGGCGACCTGATCGACGATCTCAGGCACGATCTGGATCGCGCTGGCGCCGGTCCCGATCACCGCGACCCGCTTGCCGGTCAGGTCGACGTCATGGTTCCACTCCGCCGAATGGAAAGCGGCGCCTCCAGCATTCACGAATTCGTCACGGCCCTCAATGTCGGGAACCAACGGTATGTGCAGCGCGCCCGCACCTGAGATCAGGAACTGGGCGACGTATTCGCGTCCGTCTGCGGTGAATACGTGCCAGCGGTAGTCGTCGTCGTCCCAGTGCCCGCGGTCGACGAGCGAGTTGAACACCATGTAGCGGCGCAGCCCGTATTTGTCGGTAACGCCTTTGAGATAGTCCCAGATCTCGTCTTGGTAGGAGAACAGGTGCTTCCAGTCCGGCTTCGGTTCGAAGGAGAACGAGTACAGGTGCGACGGGATGTCACAAGCGCAGCCCGGGTAGCTGTTGTCGCGCCAAGTGCCACCCACATCGTTGGCTTTCTCCAGGATCAGGAAGTCCACGCCCTGTTTTTGCAGTGCGATGCCCATGCCGATCCCGGAGAACCCGGTCCCGATGATCAACGCGCGGGTGTGCACAGGCGGTGCTTGAGTGGCGGGCTGTGGCATCGACTCGGCAACGGACATGGCGGATCGGTCTTCCTGTTCAGGGGTGTTGTTAGCGGCGAGCGCTCTGGGCGCCCGTCCGGCGCAAGTACCCAGTACCCAGGGTATCGGATGAGTGTTGTCGATCGCGGCAGCGATGTCAACGCCGCGGCTTAGCTGACGGCGGAGTTGCGCGGCACCGCGTGGTGGATCGGCAGGTCAGGGTCCATGGCGATGCCCAGCACCTCCGCGGTGCTGCTGATCACGCCCATCATGATCGTCGTCAGGTGCGCCACGAACTCGTCACGAGGCATCCGGCGCGGGCTGTCCGGACTGGGGCCCAGCCACCAGTCGGTGGCTGACTCGGCCGATCCGAAGGCGGCGAAGGCGGCAAGCTCGATCGCGGCGCGGTCGAGCTTGATTTCGCGGAGCTCGTTGTTGAACATCTCGGCCATCGCCAGGGTGATCTCGCGACCCTCATGGAGGGTCCGCATCGTCGCCTCGGACTGCTCGGGAAAGCGGCCCTGGATGAAGAACCGCAGCACATTGGGATGCTGGTCGACGAGGTCGACGTATTCCTCGACCGCGCGCCGGATCACCTCGCGAGCAGAGTTGGTAGAGAAGTCGATCGACGGGAAAATCGCCGCCCACAGCATGTCGCGCAGCCGTTCGCCGATCGCCTGGAAGAGATCTGACTTGTCGGTGAAGTGGCGGTAGATCTTCGGCTTGGCGGTGCCGGCCTCCTCGGCGATCTCGCGCACACTGACGTCGGGCCCCAACCGGTCGATGGCGCGGAAGGCCGCCTCGACGATCTCGCCGCGCACCTTCTTGCGGTGTTCGCGCCAGCGTTCGCTGCGCGCGTCGACCTTGGCCGCAGGCTTGGCGCCCGGGTGGGGTCGGGGGATTCTCACCACGTCAAGCACTTTACCGCGTCGCGGTCGCTGACCTGGGCAGACCGCTCACGAGTGCTAAACGTGCGAAGCGACAGGCCGGGAAGCTGTCACCAACTCACAGTCGGCGCCAGGATCTACAGCATGCAGGAGACGCAGCCTTCGACCTCGGTTCCTTCCAGCGCCATTTGGCGCAGCCGGATGTAGTACAGCGTCTTGATGCCCTTGCGCCAGGCGTAGATCTGGGCCTTGTTGACGTCGCGGGTGGTCGCGGTGTCCTTGAAGAACAACGTCAGCGATAGCCCTTGGTCCACATGCTGAGTGGCCGCGGCGTACGTGTCGATGATCTTCTCGTAGCCGATCTCGTAGGCGTCCTGGTAGTACTCGAGGTTGTCGTTGGTCATGTATGGCGCGGGATAGTAGACCCGGCCGATCTTGCCTTCCTTGCGGATCTCGATCTTCGACACGATCGGATGGATCGAGCTCGTCGAGTGGTTGATGTACGAGATCGACCCCGTCGGCGGCACCGCCTGCAGGTTCTGGTTGTAGATGCCGTGCGCTTGCACCGACTCCTCCAATCGCCGCCAATCGTCTTGGGTCGGAATGCGGATGCCGGCATCGGCGAAAAGTTGACGCACCTTGGGCGTCTTGGGCTCCCACACCTGTTCGGTGTACTTGTCGAAGAACTCCCCCGACGCGTACTTGGACCGCTCGAATCCCTTGAAGTGCGTGCCCCGTTCCATGGCAATGCGGTTGGAGGCCCGCAGCGCGTGGTAGAGCACCGTGTAGAAGTAGATGTTGGTGAAGTCGATGCCTTCCTCGGACCCGTAGAAGATGTGCTCGCGGGCCAGGTATCCGTGCAGGTTCATCTGCCCCAGGCCAATGGCGTGAGACTCGTTGTTCCCCTTGTCAATCGACGGCACCGAATAGATGTGGGTCTGATCCGACACGGCCGTCAACGCACGGATCGCCACCTCGATGGTCTGCGCGAAATCCGGTGAGTCCATCGTCTTGGCGATGTTCAGCGACCCAAGGTTACATGAAATGTCTTTGCCCACCGTGGCGTACGACAAATCGTCGTTGAACACCGAGGGGGTGGAGACTTGCAGAATCTCCGAGCACAGGTTCGAATGGGTGATCTTGCCCTCGATAGGATTGGACCGGTTCACCGTGTCCTCGAACATGATGTACGGATAGCCGGATTCGAACTGCAGCTCGGCCAGCGTCTGGAAGAACTCCCTCGCCTTGATCTTGGACTTGCGGATGCGGGGGTTGTCGAGCATCTCGTAATACTTCTCGGTTACCGAGATGTCGGCGAACGGCACACCATAAACCCGTTCGACGTCGTACGGCGAGAAAAGGTACATGTCGTCGTTGCGCTTGGCCAGCTCGAACGTGATGTCGGGTATCACGACGCCGAGGCTCAGCGTCTTGATCCGGATCTTTTCGTCAGCGTTCTCCCGCTTGGTGTCCAAAAAGCGGTAGATGTCGGGATGATGCGCATGCAGGTACACCGCTCCCGCACCCTGGCGCGCACCAAGCTGGTTGGCGTAGGAGAACGAATCCTCGAGCAGCTTCATGATAGGGATGACGCCCGAGCTCTGATTCTCGATGTTCTTGATCGGTGCGCCATGCTCGCGAATGTTGGTGAGCAGCAACGCAACTCCCCCGCCACGCTTGGAGAGCTGCAGCGCGGAGTTGATGGCTCGCCCGATGGACTCCATGTTGTCCTCGATGCGTAAAAGGAAGCAATTGTGGACGACCGCGCCACGAATCGTGTAGGTATGCGTGCCCTCAACGTGAAGGTTGTACACCTTCTCCGGAACTTGCTGCGTACGCTTCAGCTCGCGTATTCCGTATAAATGCCGCCCATGCACAACCTGATAAGTCTTGCGGGACGTTCCTTTTTGGCCCGTGTAGTTGTGCAGGTTCTTGCCGACATCAAAGATGAAGTCTTCATTGGTGCCGGGCAGCCCGGGGACGAACAACTGTCCCGTCACGTTGCCTGCTTGGTCGACGTACTGGCGGACCCTGGACACGATTCCCAACCGGCGCGCGATGAGCTGCACCTGATCGATCAGCTCCGGGTTCACCAGGTCGAGCACCATACCGCCGGTGGTGCAGCACCCGTCCCCACGGAACAGCCCTGCCAACAGTCCGCGCTGGAACTCTTCATCCGCTGTCAAGACGTCGTGCGATAACCGCTTCGTGTGGTATCCCGTTCCAGCCATGGAAAGGAACAGCGACGCCACGACCATGCTGTTGCAGACCATGCGAACCGAATAGTCCGAAACGCTTTGGTGGACAGAGAGTTCAGCTGCAAACACTCGCTTGAACGCCGCGGCCAACTCCTGCTGATATTCGAGTTCATTTGCGCCGAGCGTGAAGTGAATACCGTTGGCGATTAGACCGTCCGAGCCTGATCGCTTGGACACGTGACCTTCGGATATGTACCAGCCCAAGATGAGGCCGAGGTCGTACGACTCCTCGACGTATCGGTTCACCGACACGAATCTCATTCGGTGGCGCTGCTTGCTGCGGTGCTTCAAGTCGGCGTTCACCTTCCGAATGAGCCCGTCGACCTCTTCGTACACACCTTGGCCGACGTACTTCATCAGGTCATAAACGCGCCGCTTGCGTCCCTCCAGCGGTGCTGCCGTCACGACGAAGTCTTCTGGGTGAACGTCTTTGGCTGCTAGCCATACGAATCCATTGAATGGATCGGCACCATCGCCTTCGATGAGAGTCTCGACGTCGCGCGTCGTCCACACGAGGATCGGATGTTCCGGGGTGCATCGGATCGGCTCATTGTGCCCGAAGTGCGAGATCGACACCAGAGCCTGGTCGTTGGGGTTCTCGACAACGGATTCGACTACGGAGAAGGATCCGTCGTGCGAGAGCACCCGGTCACCGGGCTGCAGAGTTTCGATCGCTTTTGGGCCCTGGGGGGTATCCACCGGAGTCCCGGCCGGGAAGCAACTAACCGGCTCTCCGCGTTGCTTTTTGCCCGAGTTGAGGAACGTCGGGGTGGCCGGCTGAAAACGACCGTCGATGATCTCGTCGACCAGCTTCTCGGCCAGCACCGTGTCACCCGCGGCCAGGGTGAGCGCCACCATGCACACCCGGTCTTCGAAGCGCTCCAGATAGCGCTTGCCGTCGAAGGTTTTCAGCGTGTAGGAGGTGTAGTACTTGAACGCGCCCAAAAACGTTGGGAACCGGAACTTCTTGGCGTAGGCGCGGTCGAACAGCGACTTGACGAACGCACGCGAGTACTGGTCGAGCACCTCGCGCTCGTAGTACTCCTGCTCGATCAGGTAGTCCAGCTTCTCGTCGAGATCGTGGAAGAACACCGTGTTCTGGTTGACGTGCTGCCGGAAGTATTGATGCGCGGCCTGTACGTCCTTGTCGAACTGGATTTTGCCGTCGGGCCCGTACAGGTTCAGCATCGCGTTCAGGGCGTGGTAGTCCGTTTCGCCCTGCACCGGGGTGCGCCCGGCAGCAGCTACAGGCTCTGCAGCTGTGAGAGTCGGTGACACGTCTCGTCCTTCCAGAAGTCAGCCAGGCCCGCGCGGACGGCTTGCACGTCCTCGTCAGTTCCCATGAGTTCGAATCGGTAGAGGTAGGGAACGCCGCACTTGCGCGAGACCACCTCGCCCGCGTAGCAGAATTCCGCACCGAAGTTTGTGTTGCCCGCCGCAATCACGCCGCGCAGCAGCTCTCGATTGTGCTCGTTGTTCAAGAACGCGATGACCTGCTTGGGCACATAGCCGCCGTCGTTGATGTTGGGGGTCGCCCGACCGCCGCCGTAGGTGGGCAGCACTAAGACGTACGGCTGGTCCACCTCGATGCGTCCGTGCACCGGTATCCGCGTGGCGGGAACACCAAGCTTCTGCACGAATCGGTGGGTGTTCTCCGACACGCTGGAGAAATACACCAGGCTGGACGACGGCACCGCAATCTCCTTACGCGGTGAGCGCAGCTCCGGCGAGCGCCTTGATGCGATCGGGACGGAAGCCCGACCAGTGCTCGTTTCCCGCCACGACCACGGGCGCCTGCAGGTAACCCAGGGCCATCACGTAGTCACGCGCCTCGGAATCCAGCGTGATGTCGACCGTCTGGTAGGCAATGCCCTGTTTTTCCAGCGCCTTGTATGTGGCGTTGCACTGCACACAGGCGGGCTTGGTGTACACGGTGATGGTCATCGGCGGTTCGGCTCCTCTGCAGAACGACTGGGCACGGACTGGCAACTTCTCGGGCACTACCTCTGCACGACTGGTCGGCAGACCGTCAAACCCGAAATCCCGGTTCTCGACACCGCCGCGCGTCCACGCGCCGATGCCGGATTTCCGGAACGTCACCACGCTGGACCGAGGTGGCGAGCCTGGGGTCTGTCGGTTGCTCAAACACTACACCTAGTGGGTGACAATAAGAAGGGATACAAGATGTTCGGAACAACATTCGTGAAATTCCCTGGTCGTAAGCACTGTCCGCGGTACGCCATCGGCGTGTCGTAGATCACAATTCGGCAACTGCGGCGCATCATTGCGCTGCCGACAGGCTTACCAGCCGCCACGGACATCTATCGGTGGCTAAGCGTGGGAATGCGCGCCCACAGCAAAGCCGCCGACAGGCAAAGAGGTCCGTTCGGCGGCGCTGTCTCGTCCGCTTAGCTCACTTCGGCGGCCAGCTTGCCCACGACGTCGCGCACGCTGGACACCAGTTCGGCGTTCTCACGCGGACGCTTGCCGTCCAGCGACTGGAACGGCACCGAGAGCTTGATCGCCTCGACGACGCGTGGCCCGGCAATGCCGAACGACTTGCGGGTCTCGTCGTGTGCCCACAGCCCGCCATAGCGTCCCATCGACCCGCCGATGACCGCCAGCGGCTTGTCTTTCAACGCGCTGTTGCCGAATGGCCGCGACAGCCAGTCGATCGCGTTCTTCAGGACGCCGGGAATGCTGCCGTTGTATTCGGGGGTGACCACCAAGGCAGCGTCGGCGTCGGCAGCGGCGGAACGTAACGCGGTAACCGATGCCGGCGCGTCGGCGTTGTCGATGTCCTCGTTGTAGAAGGGCAGCTCGCCGAGTCCGTCAAATACGGTGACCGTGACGCCCTCGGGGGCGACCTCTGTCGCCAGCTGGGCAATCTGGCGGTTGACCGACTTGGCGCGCAGGCTTCCGACCAGCGCGAGCACCTTGATGTCCGGCTTGCGATCCGACATGGCGTCCTTTCCGTTCTCGGCTTATATCCTTGCACGACCGAACCGGACCATGGTCCGATTTATTCCGGTCGCGCTACAGTGCAGAGGTGAGCGTCGTCGACCACGCCCGTGAGCTGCCCGTTTCCGCGCCGCAAGAGCGCGGAGACGCAGCCCGCAACCGCGCGCTGCTGCTCGATGCGGCCCGTCGGCTCATCGCCGAAAACGGTTCCGAGGCGGTCACCATGGACGACATCGCCGCTGCGGCCGGGGTGGGCAAGGGCACGGTGTTCCGCCGGTTCGGCAGCCGAGCCGGTTTGATGATGGTGTTGCTCGGCGAAGACGAGAGCCGCCTCCAGCAGGCGTTCATGTTCGGGCCGCCGCCGCTGGGTCCCGATGCGCCGCCGCTGGAGCGCCTGCTTGCCTTCGGCCGCGAACGGCTGCGGTTTGTCCATACGCACCACACGCTGCTTTCCGCGGCTAGCCGCGACCCACAGACCCGTTACAACGCGCCGGCAATGTTGCTGCACACGCATGTCCGGATGTTGCTCGCGTCCGCCGGCTCCACGGGCGATCTGGACGCCCAGACCGACGCGTTGCTGGCCCTGCTTGACGCCGACTACGTCGAGCACCAACTCAACCACCGCGGCCACACCCTCGCGACGTTGGGCGACGCGTGGGAAAGCCTGGCACGCAAGCTATGCGGGCGGTGAGCACGGACTGGGTGCTGCACGTCGACCTCGACCAGTTCCTGGCATCGGTCGAGTTGCGTCGCCATCCCGAACTGGCGGGGCTGCCGGTCATTGTCGGTGGCAGCGGCGATCCGAACGAACCCCGCAAGGTCGTCACGTGCGCCTCGTATGAGGCCCGCGAGTTCGGGGTGCATGCTGGCATGCCTTTACGCACCGCCGCCCGCCGCTGCCCCGATGCCACCTTCCTGCCATCGGATCCAGCCGCCTATGACGCGGCCTCCGATCAAGTGATGAGCTTGCTGCGCGACCTGGGCTATCCGGTCGAGGTGTGGGGCTGGGACGAGGCGTACGTCGGCGTACCCGACGGCATCGACCCTGTCGACGTGGCCGAACAAATCCGCACCGTGATAGCGGCCGAAACCGGGCTTTCCTGCTCTGTCGGCATCAGCGACAACAAGCAGCGCGCCAAGGTCGCTACCGGATTCGCGAAACCGGCCGGCATCTACCAGCTCACCGACGCCAACTGGATGGCCGTGATGGCCGACCGGCCGGTTGACGCGCTCTGGGGTGTCGGTTCTCAGACTGCGAAAAAGCTTGCCAGCCTTGGCATCACCACGATCGGGCAGCTTGCCCACGCCGAAGCAGAGCTGCTCACCTCGATGTTCGGGCCCCGAATCGGCCTGTGGCTACTGTTGCTGGCCAAAGGTGGCGGCGACACCGATGTCAGCGCCGAACCATGGGTGCCGCGATCCCGTAGTCACGTCGTCACCTTCCCGCGTGACCTCACCGACCGAGCCGAAATGGTGTCCGCTGTAATCCAATTGGCCCAGCAGGCGCTGGCCGACATTGTGGCGCAATCCCGCATCGTGACCCGAGTTGCGGTCACAGTGCGAACGTCAACGTTCTACACCCGCACCAAAATCCGCAAGCTCGACGCACCCACCACCGACGCCGACGTCATCGTCGCTGCCGCGCTGCGGGTGCTCGACCTCTTCGAACTCGACCGGCCGGTCCGGCTGCTCGGGGTGCGCCTGGAACTGCAGATGCCGCAATAGGTTTGTCGCGCGGCGACCCGCTGCGCCCGGCTTCGCCGCGCTTGCGATCGCCGACGTGGGTTGTCGCGCGGCGACCCGCTGCGCCCGGCTTCGCCGCGCTTGCGATCGCCGACGT
>NZ_CAXUCH010000124.1:0-12834 GCF_964249325.1 uncultured Mycobacterium sp.
GGGGGGGCCCCGTGGGCCAAAAAAACTACCGGGGGGCGGGGCACAACACCTATTTTGGGGTGTGCTGCCGCGTCCTGCGGTGTTCGAATACGGCAGACATGGGGGCAACGATGGATCAGCAGAGCACCCGCACCGACATCACCGTCAACGTCGAGGGTTTCTGGTTGCTGCAGGCACTGCTGGATATCCGCCACGTCGCGCCCGAACTGCGCTGCCGGCCCTTCGTGTCCACCGAGTCGATGGACTGGCTCAATGAGCACCCCGGCATGGCGGTGATGCGGGAACAGGGCATCGTCACCGACGACACGGTCAACGACCAGGTGGCCGAGCGGATGCGGGTGCTGGCCGCACCGGACTTGGAGGTCATCGCGCTGCTGTCGCGGGGCAAGCTGCGCTACGGCGTCATCGAAGCGGAAGAAGGCGAGGAGCAGCCGGTCGGCTCGCGCGACATCCCTGACAACGAGTTCCGCGTGGTGTTGGCACGCCGCGGGGCGCACTGGGTGTCGGCCGTGCGGGTCGCCGACGAAATCACCGTCGACGACGTGGCGATCACCGACACCCCCTCGATCGCGGCCCTGGTCTTCGACGGGCTGGAATCCATCCACCACGCCGACCCCGCGCAGATCAATGCGGTCAACGTGCCGCTGGACGAAATGCTGGAAGCAACCAAGGCATGGCAGAGCGCCGGGTTCAACGTGTTCTCCGGCGGGGATCTGCGGCGGTTGGGCATCAGCGCGGCCACCGTGGCCGCACTCGGTCAGGCGCTGGCCGATCCTCAGGCCGAGGCGGCGGTCTACGCGCGGCAGTACCGGGACGACGCCAAAGGTCCCAGCGCATCGGTGTTGTCGCTGAAAGATGGATCCGGCGGACGCATCGCGCTCTACCAGCAGGCCCGCACCGCGGGTTCGGGCGAAACCTGGCTGGCGATCTGTCCCGCCACTCCCCAGCTGGTGCAGGTCGGGGTCAAGACCGTTTTAGAGACCCTTCCCTTCGGCGAGTGGAAAACGCATCGAAGAGTTTAACAACACACGTCGAATATCGACCGTACCAACAACTTTCGGTAACGCATTCGCTCGGCGTGCAGATGCAGCAAGATACTTTAGAATTGGCTCGATGACCGCGGCAAGCAGGACAATTGAGAAATTGCGAGGCGAGGCAGATGCATTCAGTATTTATTGACCGGACTGCGGAACAATGACCGCAGTAGTAGAAGCGCCGCAGCCCGGCGCGGAAGCAATCGGCTCACCTCAGGCGGCGGTGGTGGCCATCATGGCCGCCGACGTCCAGATCGGCGTGGTATTGGACGCCCATGCCCCGTTATCGGTGATGATCGACCCGCTGCTCAAGGTGGTCAACACCCGGCTGCGCGAACTCGGGATAGCGCCGCTGCAGGCCAAGGGCCGTGGCCGCTGGACCCTGTGCCTGGTCGACGGCACGCCGCTGCGGCCAAACCTGTCGTTGACCGAGCAAGAGGTCTACGACGGTGACCGGTTGTGGCTCAAGTTCCTCGAAGACACCGAACACCGGTCCGAGGTCGTCGAGCACATCTCGACGGCGGTGGCGGCAAACCTCAGCAAGCGCTTCGCCCCGATCGATCCCGTCGTCGCGGTCCAGGTCGGTGCGGCGATGGTCGCAGTCGGTGTCGTGCTGGCCAGTGGCCTGCTGGAGTGGTGGCGCTGGCGCCACGAGTCGTGGCTGCCGGCTCCCTTCGCGGCGGTGATCGCGGTGCTGGCGCTGACCGTGGCCACGATGATTCTGACGCGCTCTAAAACCGTGCCCGATCGACGGGTCGGCGACATCCTGCTGCTGAGCGGCCTGGCGCCGCTGGCCGTGGCGATATCCACTACTGCGCCCGGCCCGGTCGGCGCGCCCCACGCGGTGTTGGGCTTCGGTGTCTTCGGCGTCGCGGCGATGCTGGTCATGCGGTTCACCGGCCGGCGCCTGGGAATCTATACCGCGCTGGTGACGATCTGTGCCGCAGCGACATTCGCCGGTGTCGCCCGGATGGTGCTGCTAACCAGCGCGGTGACGCTGCTGACCTGTGTGCTGCTGGCGTGCGTGCTGCTGTATCACGGTGCCCCAGCGTTGTCGCGCTGGTTGTCGGGTATCCGCCTGCCTGTCTTTCCGTCCGCCACCAGCCGCTGGGTATTCGAGGCGCGGCCCGATCTGCCGACCACCGTAGTGGTTTCCGGTGGCGGACAGCCGACTTTGGAGGGCCCCTCCTCGGTGCGCGACGTGATGCTGCGCGCCGAGCGAGCCCGATCCTTCTTGACCGGCCTGCTGGTCGGTCTCGGTGTGCTGACGGTGGTGTGTACCGCCGGGCTGTGCGATCCACACGCCGGGCGCAAGTGGCTGCCGTTGCTGCTGGCCGCCTTCACGTTCGGCTTCCTGATGTTGCGAGGCCGCTCCTATGTAGACCGTTGGCAGTCAATAACTTTGGCGGCAACCGCCGTGCTCATCATTGCCGCCGTCGTAGTGCGCTACGTACTGGTGTCAGGCTCGCCGGCGGTGCTTTCGGCCGGGGTGGCGGTCTTGGTGTTGCTTCCGGCGGCCGGATTGACAGCCGCGGCGGTGGTTCCCAACACCATCTACAGTCCGCTGTTCCGCAAATTCGTGGAATGGATCGAATACCTCTGCCTGATGCCGATATTCCCGCTGGCGCTGTGGCTGATGAACGTCTATGAAGCGATCCGGTACCGGTAAGGGTCGACTGTGGTGCGGCCGAGCGGCCGGGGCAACCGCAACCACGCTGATCGTTGCCGCCGGGGCGCTGGCCGGATCACCGTCCGCGGCTGCGATCGCTCCTCCCGCAGTCGATCCTGGAGCGCTGCCGCCTGACGGTCCACCCGGACCGGCACAGCCGATGAGGCAGAGCTCCTACTGCACCGAGGTAGGGGTCTTGCCGGGCACCGACTTTCGGGTGCAGCCGAAATACATGGAGATGCTGAACTTGCCTGAGGCATGGCAATTCGGCCGCGGCGGCGGGGTAAAGGTGGCCGTCATCGACACCGGGGTGACACCTCACCCCAGACTGCCGCGCCTGACCCCCGGCGGCGACTACGTGATGGCCGGAGGTGACGGTTTATCGGACTGCGACGCCCACGGCACGATGGTGGCGTCGGTCATTGCCGCGGAACCGGCAAACGGCGCGGCCGCCGCGGCGCCACCGCCCCGCAGGCCGCTGCCAGTTCCTACCAACGAGCCACCGCCACCGCCTCCGCCACCCCAGACGATCACCATGTCGGTGCCGCCTCCGCCGCCCCAGACGATTACGATGGTGCCGGCTCCGCCGCCTTCGTCGGAGGAGGCGCCTGCGCAGCAGCCCGCCTTGCCGTGGCTGCCCCAACCGCCGAAGGCGCCGGGCGCTGCCAACCGTGGGCACGGAAGCATAACGGCCCCAAGCTATTCCGGAGGCCGACGAGTAATCGTCGCCGATCGCACGCAACCGCGCGACCCACCGCCGCCACCACCGCCTGCGGCTCCGGACGCTTTCAACGGGATCGCCCCAGATGTCGAGGTGATTTCAATTCGCCAGTCGAGCCAGGCGTTTACCGCTAAGGAGCCGTTCGGCGGAGACGAGGATCCGCAGACCCGGCAAAAGTCGGATGGCATCCGGACCATGGCCCGCGCGATCGTGCACGCCGCGAATATGGGTGCCTCGGTGATCAACATCTCGGATGTGACATGCATGAGCGTCCGTAACGTGCTCGACCAAGCCGACCTCGGCGCTGCGGTCCGCTACGCGGCGGTCGAGAAGGACGCCGTCATCGTCTCCGCTGCCGGTGACACCAGCAAGAAAGACTGCAAGCAGAACCCAGTCTTTGATCCGCTGCAGCCCAACGATCCCCGCGATTGGAATGGTGTGAACACCGTCGTAACCCCCTCATGGTTCAGCGACTACGTCCTGTCGGTAGGTGCGGTGGATGCCAGCGGGGCGGCGATGACCAACATGAGCCTGGCGGGGCCCTGGGTATCGATCGCTGGCCCCGGCACCGACATCGTCGGGCTCTCACCCCGCGACGACAGCGTGATCAATGCGATTGAGGGGCCGGAGAATTCGCTGTTGGTACCGTCGGGCACGAGCTTTTCCACGGCGATTGTCTCCGGCGTGGCGGCTTTGGTCCGCGCCAAATATCCCCAGCTGTCGGCGCACCAGGTGATCAACCGGTTGATCCGTACCGCGAGGCCACCGGCTCGGGGTGTGGACAATCAGCTCGGCTATGGCGTCGTCGACCCGGTGGCCGCGCTGACCTGGGATGTGCCGGACGGTCCGGCGAAGCCGCCCGAGAGGCTATCCGCGCCACTGAAACCGCCGCCGCCGGCGCCGCCCCGCAACATGACGCCGGTATGGGTGGCCGCCGGTGGGCTTGCTGCCGCCCTGCTGATAGCCGGCGCGGTGGTCGGTGGTGCAGTGTTGATGCGGCGACAAGGGAGGCAGCCATGAGAGCGCAGCGCCGATTCGGGCTCGACCTGTCATGGCCGCGCCTTACCGCGGTCTTCCTCATCGACGTCGCGGTGCTGGCACTGGTCAGTCATTTGCCGGATGCGTGGCAAACAAATCACATCGCGTGGTGGGCGGGCGTCGCAGTGGCGGCGTTGGTGACGATCGTCGCGGTAGTCACCTACCGGCGGACTCCGCTCACCACCGCACTGGCCGCACGGGTGCTGGACCGATTTGTCGATCCGGAAATGACGCTCACGGAGGGGTGCACGCCCGCTATCGACCACCAGCGGCGCTACGGCCGCGACGTGGTCGGTATCCGCGAATACGACGGCCAGCTAGTGGCGGTGATCGCGGTGGACGGTCAGGACGAGGCCGCGTCGGGGCGGCACCGCAACCGGGAAGCAGGGCAGGGGTGGTTGCCCGTGGAGGCGATCGCGGCACGGCTACGCCAGTTCGACGTGCGTCTAGACGCGATCGACATCGTTTCCGTGGGAACGCGCCACGCATCCGGCACCAAGGTTGTCTCGGAGGACGAGGACGAGACCGGTCCTTTGGAGGATCGGCGTCCGTTCGATGAGCACCACACCTGGCTGGTGTTGCGGATGGATCCACAGCGCAACGTTGCCGCGGTGGCGGCCCGCGATTCGGTGGCCTCGACGTTGGCGGCGGCCGTTGAGCGGCTGGCTCATGACCTCGACGGGCGTCGGTGGAGGGCGCGGCCATTGACCTCCGCAGAGATCGACGACATGGACGCCACTGTGCTGGCAGGTCTGCAGCCTGCTCACGTTAGCCCGCGCCGGCGCCGGCTGAAATACAAGCAGCCCGAAGGGCACAAGGAATTCGTGACCAGTTTTTGGGTTTCGCCGCGCGACATCACGTCTGAGACCCTGGAACGGCTGTGGATGCCGGACACCGAGGCCACTGCGGTGACGCTTCGGCTTACTCCCCGCCACGGCGGTGCCGAGCTGTCAGCGTGGGTGCGTTACCACACCAGCCAGCGGCTTCGCCGAAGCGTGTGGAGCGGCCTGAACCGGCTGACCGGTCGCCAACTGGACGCGGTGTGCGCCAGCATGCCGGTGCCCGCGCGACGTCCACGGCTGGTGGTACCTGGCCGCGAGTTGCGTGACGACGAGGACCTCGCGGTGCTAGTGGGCCAGGCGTCGGCGCCGTCACCAACCCCGGCGGTGGCCCAACGATGAGCAGTCCGCAGACTGCCACCGATGCCCGCAACGCGATGGTGGCCGGTCTGCTGGCATCCGGCATTTCGGTGAGCGGACTGCAGCCTAGCCACAATCCACAGGTGGCGTTGCAGATGTTCACCACGGCCACCAAGATCGATCCTGGCATGTGTGATGCCTGGCTGGCGCGCGTGCTGGCCGGCGATCAGAGCCTCGAGGTGCTGGACAGCGCATGGGCGGCTGTCAATACATTTGGCTGGGAGATTCGTCGGCTTGGGTTGTCCGACTTGGAGTTTCGTCCCCAGGTCTCCGACGGGCTGTTTTTGCGACTGGCGATTACCAGCGTGGATTCGCTGGCCGCCGGCTACGCTGCCGCCCTCATCGACGCCAAACGCTATGCGGAGGCGGCCCGGCTACTGGACGAGACTCAGCCGCGGCAGCCGTTCGACGCCGAACTGGTCCGCTACGTGCGCGGCCTGCTGCATTTCCGCACCGGCCGCTGGCCCGATGTACTCACCCAGTTCCCCGCAGCAACACCGTGGCGCCAGCCAGAGCTGAAAGCCGCGGGGGCGGCGATGGCCACCACCGCGCTGGCCTCGCTGGGGGTGTTCGAGGAAGCCTGCCGGCGCGCCGAAGAGGCGATCGAGGCCGACCGGGTACCCGGCGCCGCCAACGTCGCGATGTACACGAAGGGGATGTGCCTGCGCCATCTGGGTCGCGAAGAAGAGGCCGTCGAGTACCTGCGGCGGGTATACGCGCGTGACGCCAAATTCGCGCCGGCCCGAGAAGCGCTGGACAACCCCAGCTATCGGCTGGTGCTGACCGACCCGGAAACCATTGAGGCCCGCACCGATCCGTGGGATCCGGAAAGCGCGCCGACACGCGAGCAGACCGAGGCCGCCCGCCACGCCGAGATGGCCAAGAAGTATTTGGCCGAGGGTGATGCCGAGCTCAACGCCATGCTGGGCATGGAGAAAGCCAAGCGCGAAATCAAGCTGATCAAGGCCACGACCAAAGTGAATTTGGCTCGCGCCAAGATGGGGCTACCGGTGCCGGTGACCTCACGTCACACGCTGTTGCTCGGGCCGCCCGGGACGGGAAAGACCTCGGTGGCACGGGCTTTCACCAAGCAGCTATGCGGGCTGGGAGTGTTGCGCAAGCCGATGGTGGTGGAAACCAGCCGCTCGAAGCTGCTGGGCCGCTACATGGCCGACGCCGAGAAGAACACCGAGGAGATGCTCGAAGAAGCGCTCGGCGGCGCGGTCTTCTTCGACGAGATGCACACGCTGCACGAGCGCGGCTATCACCAAGGAGACCCCTACGGCAACGCGATCATCAACACCGTGCTGCTCTACATGGAAAATCATCGAGACGAGCTGGTGGTGTTCGGAGCCGGATACGCTAAGGCGATGGAGCGGATGCTGGAGGTCAACCCAGGCCTGCGGCGGCGGTTTTCAACGGTGATCGAGTTCTACAGCTACACGCCCGACGAGCTGGTCGCGCTGACCAAGTTGATGGGCCGGGAAAACGAAGATGTCGTCAGCGACGACGCGGTCGAGGTGTTGCGGCCCTCCTACACGAGGTTCTATCTCGAGGAGAACATCTCCGAGGACGGCGACTTGATCCGCGGTATCGACGTGCTCGGCAACGCCGGCTTCGTGCGGAACGTGGTGGAGAAGGCCCGCGATCATCGCAGTTTCCGCCTCGACGACGAGGACCTCGACGCGGTGCTGGCCAGCGACGTCGACGAGTTCAGCGAGGACCAGCTGCGCAAGTTCAAGGAACTGACGCGTGACGACCTCGCCGAAGGTCTCAGCGCCGCAGTAGCCGAGAAGAAAGCGGACTGAGCAACTCAGCCGGGTGCGGCCGGTGCAGCTATGCCAGCCGCCGCATGACGGCACCCGCTAAGCTACTCAGCTCTTCGCTGGCACGCCGCTCGACCAGTAACGGGATGAAATCGCGCACGGTGCTCTGCTGGAACTGTGTGTATGCCTGCCGGACCACCGCAGCAACATCGTCGGCCGGCAGCGCCGCATACTTCTGGACGAGACGACGCTCAACCGCATCGATCAGCGCCCGCTCTTCTTGAGGCACCCGACCATTGTGTCCATCACATGGCGATTGGTCAACCGGCAGACATATTTTGGGCAACAAGCTTTTTCGCTCCTTTTGCTTGGAAACGGCGTTGACCTGTCGGTCTTGTCGCGGGCGCTCATCGCTGGTTGATGGCCGCGGCAGGGCTCACCAGGCAGCCCGTGTCGCCCCCCTCGAGAAGCGCGGCGCGGCGTGGGTGCAGCAGGGCAGGGGCGTACGGACGGCGATCGCGATGACGCGGGTTTGCGGGGACGGGTCGGACCTCCCCATCCCGTCGACTTCGCTGTCGCCTTCGACACCCATGGTGCCGCGGGGGGAAGAAGCTTTGCTCGACAGTGCATGCTCTGCGCGGCCCCATCGCTCATGAATGACGACCCGAAATCTTTGCAAGTAACGATTTCGGGGGCGCCCCGCGGTCACCCCACCCCTGCTTGGACGACTTTCACGACAACCACCACACCCGCAATGACGAGGTAGACGCGCAGCGTTAGCAGCCCTGCCCGCCGTACCGGCGACATGAGCGGCCGCTCCAAGGTGGCGAAGGCGGGCATGCGCCAGGTGGCACGGACCTTGTCGCGGAAGGCTTTTCGATCGGCGCGGGTCAACTTCGGTAAGTTGTCGAGTTCCTCGACCTGTTCGGGATCCAGCGCGCCGAACGGCACGGTGTCTTCCGTGTCGCGTCGGTCGGCGTACCAACCGATGGCGAAGACAATCGCCGCCCCGAGGAAGCCGATCACGGCGCCGACAATGAGGCCGCCTTCGAGCGTCTCGGTTGACAGGTTGGGAAAGAGCGTCACCACCGTCAACATCAGCGACAGTACGACCAGCGACCAGACAATGATCCAGGCTAAGGCGTTCTGGCGGAAGGTGTTTGCCCATGGGCCCAGCACCGGACGGTCGTTGCACAGCAAGACCAGAAACACGGTCGCCGACGGGAGCAGGATACCGGCGAGGACCTGCACGCCTTGTGTGATCAGCCCAAGGACGTGATCCGGGCTGAACGCAACTGCAGCCGACAGCGCGAGCAGCGCGGCGTAAGTGCTGTAAAACAGCGGGGCCTCAGTGACCTTCCAATGTAGCGAATGCGGCTTGCCCACCGCATCACCGAGCGCGTAGGTAGTGGACAGTCCGATCACGTTCGCGCCGATCAGGGAGCAATCCAGCAACACGATGGCAAACAGGACGCCCACGGTGTGGCCGACGTGGTGGGACAGCTGGGAGGCAACCGCCCCCGCATCGATAAAATTGCCGGCGTCGCTGGTGCCGCCCAACCCGAATGCGGTCGCTGCCATGAGCGCCACGCCCCCGCCGATTACTCCCGCGATGCCGATCACCAGATCGGCTCTCCCGTAAGGAATCCAGCGGGGCGTGATGCGCTTGTCGACCACGTTGGACTGCTGAAAGAACAACTGCCACGGTGCCACGGTCGTCCCGACGATCGAGATGATCACCATCAATACGATCGAGTCAGGTTCGCCTGGCAAGGAGGGAATCAGCCCACGCGCGCTTTCGCCAACGGTCGGATGCACCAGCAACACCATCGGAATAAGCGCCACGTTGCTTGCGATCAACACGAACATCAAGCGCTCCCAGCGGCGGAATGAGCCACCGGCTACCACCGCGAACAGCAACACCGCGGCGGCGGGGATCGCGATAGTCTTCGGGCAGCCCAGGAATCCGAGCGCCAGTGATACACCGATGAATTCGGTGACGATGGTGAGCGCGTTGAGGATCAACAAGTCGCCCAGGCTGAACGCGCCCCAGAATTTGCCGAACCGCTCGAAGATCAGCCGCGCGTGACCAACCCCGGTGACCGCGCCCAGCCGCAGCACCATCTCCTGATTGACATAGAGCACAGGGATCATCAACACCAACGTCCACAGCAGGCTCATCCCATAGTTCTGTCCCACCTGGGAGTAGGTCGCCACGCCACCGGCATCGTTGTCGCCGATCATCACGATAAGTCCTGGACCGGTGATGACCATTAACGTCCGCAGCCGCTGCCAGCGGGTCCGGCCGGGCCCTGTGGCGTCCCTGGCGATACGGCCGAACGCGCCAATGATGTCGCCGACATGTGCGGAGTCCAGGGCCGCGGAGCCAGACGAGTCGGCGATCAGCTGGGGCCGGCTCTCGACGGTGGTGTGGCTCAGTGCAGTATCAGGGTCGCCCTGCACCTCGGTGGAGAAGGAAGTCATCGGCAGGCTCGCTTTCTCGACACGCTCAAACTGACGGTGCGTACGTCCGGAAAACCGTGGGAAGGGCTGTCGCGTAGGAATGCGGATCCCGGGTGGCGTCTCGACACAGGCGTCACCGGCTAGTGCTTTCACTAGGGGCCGAATGTCCGCCCCGGCAGCCATTGATCACCACAGTTGGCATCATGGAGATGTAGAGGTTCGCCCGCTCCTCAGGAGTGAGATTGCGGCGATCCTGCAGCCGCCCCGCCAATCGGAGAGCCGCATGCAGCCTCTTCCACTCACAGGCTGTCGAAAAACCTTGTGTCGCAACCAAGGCCATGATCCTTCCTCCTACCTGGGAGCCCGACCGGCTACCACGAGCACCCCGCCCCCCCAAGGCAAATACGGGTGTGCTTCACCACCCCGCACACACCACCGGCGCGCGGGTATTACCGGAACAGCGTCCGAGAAGCCTTAGGCGGCAGAGGAAATGCCGCAGCTGGATCGGGACGAAACGGACTTCAAAGATTGATCCGGACTACCGCTCGGACTCATTTCGCCCTCACCTCCTCCCGGCCGGGGCACACGGGGGTGCCATCACTGGTGCACAAAGGGGTGAGCGGCACCCCTCTCGTCAGAGCTTTGGCACTGCAGGGCGTATCCGGTACTTCGTCCGGAAGCCACTTGGGCTCAACCCTTAAGCCGGGAGGAGCTGTCCTGACCCTGGGCGTCTCTCGACGTTCGGGGTCAGTGGCCTGTGTCCCTGCAGACGCCTCACCTAGCGAGGTGCTTGCTCGTTCATGTTGGCCCTCACATCGGGTATCCGTCAAGCGTTCACTAAAATTTCGCTCGCGCCGAAGCCCCGCTGGAGGCTTGTACATTCGTCCAATTGACGGCACGCCGCGGTTCACAATATGGCTGCGCGGCAGGCTTTCAGACGCAGCCGGTGGCCCGGCCGCCAAGGCTTCGTCGCATTCTCGCCATGCCCATCCAAGGAACTGGCAACCGACCCGATGGCTCTGCCGACATCGGACCTACACCCGAGAACCGATGCTCCGACAGCCGGAGCGCGAACACCTCGGCTGGATCTGAGACGCCGGAGGCCGCCTGGCCGCCGAGTTCAAGCGCGCCGCTCGAGCGAGTTTTCGATAGTTCATCGAGTACGGGTTGACTTGGCGCCGCTCTAAGTGCCAGGATTGCCGATGCAAGCACCTCGCTAGGTGAGGCGTCTGCAGGGACACAGGCCACTGACCCCGAACGTCGAGAGACGCCCAGGGTCAGGACAGCTCCTCCCGGCTTAAGGGTTGAGCCCAAGTGGCTTCCGGACGAAGTACCGGATACGCCCTGCAGTGCCGAAGCTCTGACGAGAGGGGTGCCGCGCCCGGCACTTTCGCCCGGCGGCTCCGCCCCTTTTGTGCGACATGACGGCACCCCCGTGTGTCCTGGCCGTGAGGAGGTGAGAGCGGAATGAGTCCGAGTGATAGTCCATATCCGAGTTCCGTGACCGTTTCGTTCGGATCCGGCCCCGGCATTATCCCCACTGCCTGAATCGGCTTGCGCCGCTTCGGTTAACGCGCACCGCCCCGCGTGCGGGCGTGCGTGATCTTGGCGTGCTCTGACACGACTGCACTCCCTTAGTGGGTGCTGTCTTGCCTGCGTAAGGAGAAGTCCGATGTCTTTTGTGACCACACAACCGGAAATGCTGGCTGCTGCCGCCGGCCAGTTGCAGGGGATTGGTGCGACGATGAGCGCCCAGAATGCGGCGGTCGCAGCCCCCACCACAGGCGTGATCCCAGCTGCTGCTGACGAGGTATCCGCGCTGACGGCAACGCAATTCGCCGCACACGCCGCGATGTACCAGCAGGTCAGCGCTCAAGCCGCGGCGATTCACGACATGTTCGTGAACATTCTGGGCGCCAGCGCCGGATCATATGAGGCCACCGAGGCCGCCAACACACTCGCGGCCATCTAAGGGCAGGCCCACCTCACGGGAGGAGTGCTGCGATGACTTTGTTGCTGGACTTCGGGGCGTTGCCGCCGGAAATCAACTCGGCCCGGATGTATGCGGGTGCGGGGGCGGGGCCGCTGCTGACAGCCGCGGAAGGGTGGAACACCGTGGCGGCTGAATTGCGCGCGGCGGCAGCGTCTTACAGCTCCGTCGTAACTGGGCTGACCAGCCAGGGCTGGCGTGGTCCGGCGTCGCTCGCGATGGCGGCGGCGGCCGCGCCGTATGCGGCGTGGATGAACACCACTGCTGCGCAGGCTGAGCAGACCGCGGTGCAGGCCACCGCGGCGGCGGGCGCCTATGAGGCGGCGTTTGCGATGACGGTGCCGCCGCCGGTTATCGCGGCCAACCGGGCTCAGCTGGCGGCGTTGGTGGCCACCAACTTTTTGGGGCAGAACACGCCGGCCATCGCGGCCACTGAGGCGCACTACGCCGAGATGTGGGCGCAGGATGCCGCGGCGATGTATGGCTATGCCGGCTCCTCGGCAGCGGCCGCCCAGTTGACGCCGTTTGCCGTTCCGGTGCAAAACACCAACCCCGCTGCGCTGGTTGCGCAGTCGGCCGCGGTGAGCCAAGCCACCGGCACGGCGGCCGGCACCAGCACTCAGTCGACGCTCTCGCAGCTGACCTCGGCGGTGCCCTCGGCGCTGCAGAGCCTCGCATCGCCCGCGTCGTCGGCCTCAACGTCGTCATCGGGGTTGTCCGACTTGTTCAGCAGCGACCTGTGGAACCAGTTCGGGCCCAACGCCAACATCTGGAACACCATCTTCTCGTCCGGGTTCTACATGCCCAGCAACACACTGGGTGCTTTCACGAGCCTGATGAGCTCCGGTGCCGGTGGTGCTGCCGCCGATGCGGCTGGCGAAGCCGCCGGTGCGGCGGCCGGTGCGGCTGCCTCGGAGCTGCCGGGCGTCGCGGGCTTGGGCGGCCTCGGTTCTG
>NZ_CAXUCH010000125.1:0-248 GCF_964249325.1 uncultured Mycobacterium sp.
GCATAACGGAAACAATGTACCTCATACTCCTGCAAGGTCTGCTCGGTCTCGGTCGCGACGGCGAACAGTCCGGCGACGAGATCTGCCCGACGAGCCTGTGACCCCTTACCGGATACCGCGCCGATCTCCGAGAAAGCGGCGTCGACGTCGGTCACCGTCAACATCGGATGCGCTGCCGGTGGCGGCAAGGAGCGCAGAGCGGCCCAGCCCACACCGATTTGGCGCTGAGGCAGCTCGCCGGAGAGCCA
>NZ_CAXUCH010000125.1:258-12826 GCF_964249325.1 uncultured Mycobacterium sp.
CTGCTAAGCCGGTCCGCGATAGCGTGCAGGAGATCTGGGCGATATCAAACGAGGAGGTTTGAATGGAGATCAACGGCAAGAAGGTGGTCGTTATCGGCGGCGCCTCCGGTATGGGGCGGGCCAGCGCCGAACTGCTGGCCGCGCGCGGCGCCAGCGTCGCGATACTGGACCGCGAGGGCTCCGATGGCAAGGACGTTGCCACTGCCCTCGGCGGACCGTTCTACGCGGTGGACGTCACCGACTTCGCCGGCACCGAAAAGGCGTTGCAGGCCGCGGTCGACGATCTCGGCGGGCTGCACGTGAGCGTGACGACGGCCGGCGGCGGGATCGCCAAGCGCACGCTGACCAAAGACGGTCCACACGATCTCGAATCCTTCCGCTCGGTCGTCGACCTGAACCTCATCGCCACCTTCAACATCAGCCGCTTGGCGGCCTGGCACATGAGCAAGAACGAACCCGAGGACCCCGAAACAACCGGAGAACGCGGCGTCATCATCAACACCGCCTCGATCGCCGCGTTCGAGGGCCAGATCGGCCAAGTCGCCTACACCGCGGCCAAGGCCGGCATCGCCGGCATGTGCCTGACCATGGCGCGCGACCTCGGATCGCTGGGCATCCGGGCTCTGGCGATTGCGCCGAGCCTGTTTGCGACCGGATTAACCAAGGGCATTCCGGACGAATATGCCACCGCGCTGACTAAAGACGCTGCGTTCCCTAAGCGCCTCGGCCGGCCAGAAGAGTTCGCGAAATTGGTTGCGGCCATTGTGGAAAACCCGATGCTCAACGGGCAATGCCTGCGGCTCGACGCGGGACAACGGTTCGCGCCCAAGTGATCTCGTAGCCGCCAACAGAAGCCACGGTCGTGAACTTTGCCAGATCGCAGCCGTGGCTTCTGCTTGGCGGCGATAACCGGCACCTGGCCGATTAAGTACACTCAAACCCACGCCGCCACGAGGAGGGCCCTGATGGGTATCGCATTGACCGACGACCATCGTGAACTCGCCGAGGTGGCCCGCGGGTTTTTGACTTCCCAGAAGGCGCGCTGGGCGGCGCGGGCCCTACTCGATTCGGCCGACGAGCCTCGACCGCCGTTCTGGCAGGAGCTCGTCGAGCTGGGCTGGCTCGGCCTGCACATCGACGAGGAGCAGGGCGGTTCTGGCTACGGGTTGCCCGAGCTGGTGGTGGTGATCGAGGAGCTGGGCCGGGCGGTGGCGCCGGGACCGTTCGTGCCGACAGTGATCACCTCGGCGGTGATCGCGCACGCCGGGACCCCGGAGCAGAAGGCGCGGCTGCTGCCGGGACTGGTCGACGGAACGGTGACTGCCGGCGTCGGCGTGGATGGCGAGGTCGCCGTCGACGGCGGGGTCGCCAACGGCGAGGCCGGCATCGTGTTAGGTGCCGGGCTGGCTGACCTGCTGCTGATTGCCGCCGGTGACGATGTGCTGGTGCTGGACCGCGGCCGCGACGGCGTGTCGGTGCACGTACCCAAGAACACCGATCCCACCCGCCGCTCAGGGCGGGTCACGTTGAAAGACGTCAGCGTCGGGGCCGACGACATCCTGGCCGGGGCCCGCGCATCGGCGCTGGCCCGTTCGCGTGTGCTGGCGGCCGCCGAGGCGGTCGGTGGTGCAGCGGATTGCGTCGATGCCGCCGTCGACTATGCCAAAGTGCGCCAGCAATTCGGGCGCACGATTGCGACCTTTCAGGCGGTCAAGCATCACTGCGCGAACATGTTGGTTGGCGCGGAGTCGGCGACCGCCGCGGTATGGGACGCGGCCCGCGCCGCCGGCGAGGACGAAGAGCAATTCCGGCTGATGGCGGCCGTCGCTGCAGCGCTGGCCTTTCCGGCCTACGTGCGTAACGCCGAACTCAATATTCAGGTGCACGGCGGTATCGGGTTCACCTGGGAGCACGACGCGCATCTGCATCTGCGCCGGGCGCTGGCTGTGCGTGCGTTGTTCGGCGGAGACGCACCCGCCCGAGATGTTTTCGACCGCACCGCTGCCGGTGTCACCCGCGCCAACAGCTTGGACTTGCCGCCCGAGGCCGAAGAACTGCGCAAACAGATCCGTGCCGACGCCGCCGAAATCGCCCCCCTGGACCAGAAAGATCAGTTGGCGAAGCTGATCGAAACGGGCTACGTCATGCCGCACTGGCCCAAGCCGTGGGGGCGGGCCGCTGACGCGGTGGAACAGCTGGTGATCGAGCAAGAGTTCAGTGCAGCAGGCATCAAGCGGCCCGACTACTCGATCACCGGATGGGTGATCCTGACGCTGATCCAGCACGGAACCGATTCGCAGATCGAAAGATTCGTGCTTCCGGCGCTGCGCCAAGACGAGGTTTGGTGCCAGCTGTTCTCCGAGCCGGACGCGGGGTCCGACGCGGCGGGCATCAAGACCCGCGGCACCCGGGTTGAGGGAGGCTGGAAGGTCAACGGGCAGAAAGTGTGGACCAGCGGTGCCCAGTATTGCCGTCGCGGCTTGGCCACCGTGCGCACCGATCTGGACGCGCCCAAACATGCCGGCATCACCACGATGATCGTCGACATGAACTCTCCGGGCGTCGAGGTGCGGCCGCTGCGTCAGATCACCGGCGGGTCGGAATTCAACGAGGTGTTCTTCAACGACCTGTTCGTACCCGACGAAGACGTCGTCGGCGAACCCAACGCCGGATGGACCGTGGCACGGGCAACCCTGGGCAACGAGCGGGTCAGCATCGGCGGCGGCGGCTCGTTCTACGAGGGCCTCGCACCGCAACTGGTGCAATTGGCCCAAAAGCACGCAGACCGCTTAGGGGGTGCGGCCGTTCGCGTCGGCACTTTTTTGGCAGAGGATCAGGCGCTGCGGCTGCTGAACCTGCGTCGCGCCGCCCGCAGTGTCGAGGGCGCAGGCCCCGGACCCGAAGGCAACATCACCAAGCTCACGTTGGCCGAGCACATGGTTGACGGCGGTGCGATTGCGTCCGCGCTTTTAGGGCCGGACATCGCGCTGGCCGAAGGTGCCGGCGGGCTGATCGCGCGGATGGTGATGGGTGCCCGCGGAATGACGATCGCCGGCGGCACTTCTGAGGTGACGCGCAATCAGATTGCCGAGCGGATTCTCGGGATGCCGCGCGATCCCCTGATCAGGTAGCCGCGTCGCTGACCGGTGTGAAGACCGGCATGAACTGCGCGTCGCGGCCAGTGCCGTGTTGTTCGAATCGGACCTCGACAGGCATACCGCACACCACCGAATCAGGTTCGCACTCAACGATATTGGTGGCAACCCGCAGTCCCGGCTGCTCGGCGAGTTCGACGATGGCGATCACGTAGGGTGTCGGCACCGCGGGGTTATACGGATGGAAGTTCACCGTGTAGGTGAACACAGTGCCGCGGCCAGACACCGGCCGGGCGACCAGCGGGCCGCCGCACTGCGGGCAGTGCCCGGGCGCGGGATGAATCCAGCGCGCGCAATGCTCGCAGTACTCGATAAGCAGTTGCCCGTCGGCATCGCGTGCCCACAAGGCGCGGTCGCCAGGAAGCATGCGCGGGGGAGGCGACGACTGCGGCTCTGTCGGCACGCCCAATACAGTACACTTTATTTTTCGTGGGGTTTGGCGGGCGGAGCTGATGCGGTACTTCGAGAAGGACGCGATCCTGTCGGGGGTCGGCATTTCGCGAATCGGCCGCCGCACTGGCATTCCCGGGCTTGAGTTGACGCTGGAAGCCACGCGCGCAGCGATCGACGACGCCGGTTTGACGCCCAGTGACATCGACGGCATCGCCACCCTGGGCGATACGCCACCCGGGGAGCTCAGCGCCGCGCTGGGCATCGAACCCGCGGATTGCGGAACCGGCTTCGACACCGGTGGGCTGTTGAGCCCCGTGATGTCGGCATGTCTGGCGGTCGCCAATGGCCGGGCCCGCCACGTGCTGGTCTACCGCACCGTCCAGATGATCGGCGGCGAAGTGCCCACGTCGCCGTCGTCGGCGAATGCGCCGCGTCCAGCGCTGGCGCGAATCGTAGAATCGCGCGGCGACGGTGACCGACCACTCGTCGGTCCGATGGACGATGTGGGCGAACTGGTTGCGGCGCATGCTTATTCGGCGGCGAACTGGCTGGCACTGAACTGCCGCCGCCACATGCACTTGTATGGAACCACCAAGGAACAGCTGGGTTGGCTGGCCATCAACAGCAGGCGCAACGCCGCGCTGAATCCGCTTGCCGTGTACCGCGAACCCATGACGATGGGCGATTACCTTGCGGCGCGGCCGGTGTCGTTGCCGTTCGGGCTGCTCGACTGTGATGTGCCCGTCGACGGGTCGATCGCCGTGGTGGTGTCGCCCGCCCGGTATGCCCGCGACTGTCCGCACCGCCCGGTGGCGGTAGAGGCGATCGGCGGGTCCAACGGCGCCGGTGGCTGGTTCCACCGCGACGACTATCCGAAAATGGCGTCGGCCGACGCTGCGGCACAGATGTGGTCGCGCACCGATCTACGGCCCACAGATCTCAACATCGCCGAGTTATATGACGGGTTCACCTTTCTCACGTTTGCGTGGCTGGAAGCCCTCGGCATATGCGCCGACGGCGAGTCCGGTCCGTTTGTCGAGGGCGCTACACGGATCGCCCGTGACGGCGAGCTGCCGTTGAATACCTACGGCGGCCAGTTATCTGCCGGACGCATGCACGGCTACTGGGTGCTGCACGAGGCGTGCGTGCAGCTGCGCGGCGACGCCGACCAGCGACAGGTGCCGACGCGCCCAGAGGTAGCCGCTGTGGCGGTCGGCGGCGGCCCGATCGCCGGCTGCATGCTACTGACATGCTGAATCCCCTTGCGGCAGAGTATGACAGCTGGCTTCGGACGGCCGGCCTGGCAGCCGGTTTGGAATCCGACATTGTGCGGCCCGACAAACGGGCCGCGCAGATAGCCCGTCGCATCGAAGCCGACATCGTCCGCCGCGGCTGGCCGATTGGCGAATCGTTAGGTTCCGAACAGGCTCTGCAACAACGCTATCGGGTGAGTCGATCCGTCCTGCGCGAAGCCGTTCGCCTGGTCGAGCACCACCGGGTCGCGCGCATGCGTCGTGGACCCACCGGCGGGCTGTTCGTCACCGAGCCCGACGCAGCACCGGCGACGCGCGCCGTCGTCATCTATCTGGAGTACCTCGGTGTCACGCTCGGCGATCTGCTCAACGCGCGTCAACTGCTGGAACCGTTGGCGGCAGCTCTAGCCGCAGAGCGGATCGACGAGGCCGGTATCGACCGGCTCCGCGCAGTGCTGCAAGCCGAAGAGCACCGAGAGTCCGGTTCGGCCGCTTCCCGGGATGAATTTCATGTCGCACTGGCTGAACATTCGAAAAACCCAGTCCTGCAATTGTTTATCGATATCCTGATGCGACTGACCGTGCGGTTTGCGCAAGTTTCGCGGCCGGATTCTGCGGGCGACGCCGCGACGGCGTTGAAGCGCACGCATCACGACCACTCGGCTATCGTCGCCGCGGCCACCGCTGGGGATTCTGCGCGCGCCAAAACGCTTACCGAGCAACATGTGCAGTCGGTGACCGCCTGGTTGCAGCGACACAGCAATTCCGGGCGGGCAATGCCCGCCCGATCTCGACGGCCTGACATCAACGAGGCATCACCGGGCAAACTCGCTGAGACGCTGGCGGCCACCATCCAAGACGATATCGCCACCAGCGGTTGGCGTCTGGGTTCTGTGTTTGGAACCGAGAGCCAACTGCTGGAGCGCTACCGGGTGAGCCGATCGGTGTTCCGAGAAGCGGTGCGGCTGCTTGAATACCACGCCGTCGCCCGCATGCGGCGAGGGCCCGGCGGCGGTCTTGTCGTGACAAAACCACAGGCGCAAGCCAGCATTGACACCATCGCGCTGTACTTGCAGTACCGCAGACCGACGCGCGAAGACCTGCGTTTGGTGCGCGATGCCATCGAGATCGACAATGTCGTAAAGGTGGTCAAGCGACGCGAAGACCAGGACGTGCAGGCTTTTCTGGGCGTGCATCGGCACTCGGTCAACCAGACATCCCATGATCTGCGCATAGCCGAGATGGCGGAGTTCTTCTTCCATACCGGGTTGGCGCAGCTGGCCGGAAATCCAGTGCTGGAGTTGTTTTTGCGGATGCTCGTCGAGCTGTTCCGCCGGCAGTGGACCAGTCTGGAACCTCGACCAGTAAGCGGCGCGAATGCGATCGAGGTTCTGCGCGCGCACCAGCGGATCATCGAGGCAATTGTCGACGGTGACGACAGCCTGGCGTGTTACCGCACTCGCCGCCATCTCGACGCTGCGGTTTCTTGGTGGATTTAGCCCAATGCGTCCGAGTCGCTGACGCCCCGGCCCATCAACTCCAAACCGGCCATCGCCTGCTCGGCGCCAGCCCTATCGGTCTTCTCGACGACGAAACCCATGTGGATGCTCACCCAGTCGCCGGGCGCGAATGTCTCCTCCGGCAGCATGCCCACGTTGACCTTGCGGTTCTCGCCAGCGACATCGACCAGCGCCAGTTGGTCCCCGTAACCGTCGAGCATCCGGACGACTTGACCGGGAATCCCCAAACACATGGCCGTCAAACCTCTCGCGCCGCTGCGTCGACGAGCATCGCCACCGCCGACTCGACCGCCGACACCGCGTCCGGCACCGCTGCCTGCACAGGCTCGCTCAGGCCCATCCCGTCCGCGATGTCGGCGACCTCACACCCCACCACGATAGTCCTCGGGGCCGCCCCGCCGAGGGCGTTAAGACTCGCAATCACGGCCGCCGGGTCCATGCTGTGCGCGTCGAGTCCCGGCGTGGGCGCGAGCGATCGGTGGTCGGCCTCGAAGACGTGCACGGTGCCCGGGGAGCCGCGGTTGGGCAGCGCGTCGACCAGGACCAAGGCGTCCCATTCCTCCAGCAGGTCGTACGCCAGATGCATGCCCCCGATCCCGTAGTCAGTCACGCGCACCGACTCGGACGCCAGCCGGCCCGGGAGCTGACGCAGCACCTCGGAACCGAAGCCGTCGTCGCCGAGGAAGATGTTGCCGATCCCGGCCACGAGGATCCGGGGCCTGCGCGGCGACATCGTCACGGCGAGTCACCTGCCACGAATCGCCGCAACCAGCCGAACCAGGCCGACATGCCGTCGCCGGTGCGCGCGCTGACCGGCAGGATGGTCGCGGCCGGGTTGACCTCGCGGATGTGGGTGGTGTAGCTGTCCACCTCGACGTCCAGGTAGGGAACCAAGTCGATCTTGTTGAGTAGCACAACGTCCACCGCGCGGAACATCACCGGGTATTTCAACGGCTTATCGTCGCCCTCGGTGACCGAGTACACCATGGCCTTGGCGTGCTCGCCGACGTCAAACTCTGCGGGGCACACCAGGTTGCCGACGTTTTCGATGATGACCAGGTCGAGCGCGGGCAGGTCCAAGCCCTGCAGGGCTCGGTTGACCATCGGGGCGTCGAGGTGGCATTCGCCGCCGAACCCGTTGCTGGTGTTGAGCAGGGATATCTGTGCGCCGCGGCCGCCGAGCTTGGCCGCGTCGAGGTCGGTGGCGATGTCGCCCTCGATGACTCCGATGGCGACCTCGCCGGCGAACTCGTCGAGGGTGGCGGCAAGCACCGTCGTCTTGCCGGAGCCCGGTGAACTCATCAGGTTCAGCGCCCGAACTCCGTTGCGCTCGAAGGCCTCCCGGTTGTAACCGGCGCGGATGTCGTTCTCGGCGAAGATCGACTCCAGCACGTCGATGCGCTGTGAGCCGGTTTCGTACTCGCTGTGGTCGCCGTGTTCGTGCGGGTGATCGCCGTGCTCATGGGTGTGCACGGTGCCGTCGTCGTGCCGGTGAAACCTACCCATGGCGCGCACCTTTCACGAAACGTCCAGCGACGTCACCAGGAACTCGTCGCCGCGCAATATTTCGACGTCGGCGCTTCCGCACTGCGGGCACAACAGTGACCACTGCGAGGTAATCACGGACTGCAGTCCGCAGGACCGGCACTGCACCTCCGCGCTGACGAACTCCATCTCAAGCTCGGCGTCGGGCATGTCTTCGTAGTCCCGGACAAGCGCCCAGCAGAAAGACAGCGATTCGGGAACTACCTGGCGAAGCGCCCCGATCTTGACGCGCACGACGTCGACGTGGCGGCCGTCGGCATACGGTTTAACCGTCCCGGCGATCGCCTGGCACAACGACAGCTCATGCACGGTTGCTCACTGCTGTCGTCGCCGAGCCGTGAGCGCTGGCGAGGCCCATGAGCACCGTTGTACACCGCTGAGCCCACCTGGGTAGCCGAGCTGACGCAAAACGCCGGCGCCCGCGCTGCGCAGTTGGAAGCACAATGGAGAAGGAGAGGAGCCGATCATGGGCATTGCGCTATCCACCAACCTGCACACGTCGTTCGAAGACGCCGTCAAGCGCACCCGGGAAGCGCTGGCGCACAAAGGCTTCGGTGTGCTGAGCGAGATCGATGTCAAGGCGACGCTGAAAGCCAAGCTCGGTGAAGACATGGAGGACTACCTGATCCTGGGCGCATGCAACCCGCAGTTCGCCCACCAGGCGGTCAACGTGTACCGGCAGATCGGTGTGCTGCTGCCCTGCAACGTGGTGGTCCGCCAAGATCCGGATACTCCGGATACGGTCATCGTCGACGCGATGCATCCCAGGCTGATGGCCGACGTGACCAACGAGCCCAGGTTGGGTCAGATCGCCGACGCGGTCACCGGACTCCTGCAAGAAGCTTTGCAAGAGGTCTCCGAGGGCCCCGACGGCGCTTCGAGCAACGCCTAAACCAAACTTGCAGCGATCCTGCAGCGGCGTCTAGTCTCGCGGACGTGCCGCGTCTTGCCGTAGTAGCCAGCACCCGCAGCGGGGTCTGATCGGGACCGACCCCCCGCTGTGGGTCGCAAGCTACTACCAGTCGGTCATTCCTGCAGACCAGAGAAGACCGCACATGACTCCTTCATCGCTGAGCCGCAATACGAGCCCTCCGCCGACGCATGCCGCGCCGCGCCAGCACACTGCGGGCGCGTGGTTCGCCGACCAGTTCGGCGTCCGCGTGCCGTGCGGGCTGCGCGAGCAGGCCGATGCCATGCCGTGGGAGAGCTTCGTGGCCACCTATGGTCCCAACTCGGGGCCGCTGCGGTTGGGCCATTGGTCCTGCCTCGACGACCACCGACCCGCCACCCGCCTGGGCCCGCAGGGTCGCACCTTCCGCGCGGTGATCGCCGTCGGCGATCGCATCATCACCTCGACGGCGGCCGCGAGCGGTCCGGTGGCCGCACTGACCGCGATGCTGCATGAGCACGGCATCAGGTTGGAGACGCTGAGGTTCCACCAGATGCACTCACGCGAGCAGACCGCAACATTCATCTGCGGCAGCAATGGGCTGCGCGCCGAGTGGGCGATGGGCTGGGCCGAAAATCCCACCGAGTCCGCGCTGCGGGCCGTCGTCGCCTGCGCCAACCGGCTGCTGACCTGTGGCGAGAAGACGTAAAAGCACCCGTGAATCGCGTTTTTCGGTGCTTTTGCGTCTGGTCGCGCTTAGAGCGGCCGCAGGACGATCGGCATGCCGTCCATGGGAATCGGCATGCCGCCGTAGTCCCACTTCGCCTTGTAGCCCGGGCGGGGCAGTTCCAGCCGGTACTGGCGCAGCATCCGGTGCAGGATCGTCTTGATCTCCAGCTGGCCGAACACCATCCCGATGCATTTGTGCGCGCCCCCACCGAAGGGCGTAAACGCATAGCGGTGCCGTTTGTGCTCGTTGCGTGGCTCGGTGAACCGGTCGGGGTCGAATTTCAGCGGGTCGGTCCAGATTTCGGGCAGACGGTGATTCATCCCCGGATACGCGATCACGTTGGTGCCCTCGGGAAGGTAGTAGCCCAAGAGTTCGGTGTCACGCACGGTCCGCCGCATGGCCCATTGCACGGGCGTCACGATCCGGATCGACTCATTCATCACCAGGTCCAGCGATTCGAGCTTTTCCAGCGCCTCGATGTGCAGAGGGGCGTCGCCGAGCCGGTCGGACTCGTCGCGGCAGCGGTCCTGCCATTCCGGGTGGGCGGCCAGGTGGTACGCCATCGTCGTCGCCGTCGACGTCGACGTGTCGTGGGCCGCCATCATCAGGAAGATCATGTGGTTGACGATGTCCTCGTCGGAGAACTTATTGCCGTCCTCGTCTTCGGTGTGGCACAAGACCGACAGCAGGTCGTTGCCGTTTTTCCCGCGTTGTTCCTTGACTCGCTGGCGGAAGTAGTTCTCCAGCAGCTCGCGTGCCTTGAGGCCGCGCCACCAGGTGAACGGCGGCACGCTGGTGCGGATGATCGCGTTGCCGGCGCGGGTGGTGATGGTGAACGCTTTATTCACCTTGGTCACCAGCTCCTTGTCGGTGCCAGGCTCGTGGCCCATGAACACCATGGAGGCGATGTCGAGCGTCAGTTCCTTCATCGCCGGATACAGGAGAAACCGCGCGTCGTTGACCACCCAGTCGTTGGCCACCACCTGCGACACGACCTTGTCCATCTGCTCGACATAGCCGACCAGCCGGGAGCGCACGAAAGCCTCCTGCATGATCCGCCGGTGGTACAGGTGCTCCTCGAAGTCAAGCAGCATCAGACCGCGGTGGAAGAACGGCCCGATCACCGGAACCCAACCCTGTTGGGAGTAGTCCTTGCTGCGGTTGGAATAGATGACTTGGGCGGCGTCGGGACCCAGGGCCGCGACCCCCGGCAGCACCGGCGAATCGCCGAAGATGACAGGACCCTTGGTGTGGTACAGGAACATCAGATAGTCCGGTCCGCCCCGCAGCATCTCGATGATGTGGCCGATGATCGGCAGGCCCCTATCGCCGATGACCGGCTTGAGCCCGCTGCCCGGCGGCGGATCCGCGAGCTTCCTTGGTGACCACTCGGTTTTCAGCAGCTGTCGTTCGACCGCACCCATGCCGGGAAAGTTGTTGACTGACGGAGTCAGTCGACGCTTGGCCTGGTCAATCAGGTAATACGGGGTGCTGATCGTCGCCATCGACGCTCCTTACCGGTTGTGGCAGCCGTCACTGTAAGACATCCTTTCCGTCAGACTTGACGGCTGTCAAGTTTTCTTTTGGGCCGCCGTGGTGCATGGTCGAAGGGTGAGCACTCAGCAGGAAACCCGCGCCGCGGGCGCCCGGAATCGGGGCGCGTCGGCTCCGCAACGAAGAGGCGATAAGCAGCGACAGGCCATCCTGCAAGCGGTGCGCGAACTACTGGAGGAAAAGCCCTTCGCGGAACTCTCGGTCAGCACCATCAGCGACCGCGCCGGCGTTGCCCGGTCGGGGTTCTACTTCTATTTCGATTCCAAATACGCGGTGCTTGCCCAGATCCTGGCCGAAGCCACTCACGAGCTCGAAGAGCTCACCCACTACTTCGCCCCTCGGGGTCCAGACGAATCGCCGGCGGCTTTCGCCAAACGGATGGTCGGCAGCGCCGCTGAGGTGTACGCCCACAACGACCCGGTGATGTCGGCGTGCAATGCCGCGCGCAACACCGACGCCGAGATCCGCGAGATTCTCGATCAGCAGGTCGACTCGGTGATCGCGCAAATCATCGGCGTCGTCGAGGAGGAGATTAAAGCCGGAACCGCGCATCCGATCAGCGACGATATCCCGGCCTTGGTCCGCACTTTGGCAGCGACAACCGCGCTGATGCTCTCCGGCGACGCAACGTTTTTGGGTCCTGACCGCGACGTGCAGCGTGGCATCAGGGTGCTCAAGCAGCTGTGGCTCAATGCCTTGTGGGGCGGTCCGGCAGGCGACTAGCACTTCGCCGGTATCGTCTACCGCCATGGCGCAGACGAGCTTTGCGGGCAAGAGGTGCTTTCTCACCGGCGCGGCAAGCGGCATCGGGCGTGCGACCGCATTGCGGCTCGCCGCCCAGGGCGCCGAGTTGTACCTGACCGATCGCAACGCCGAGGGTCTGGCCGAAACGGTGGCCGACGCCCGCGCGCTCGCTGCGCAAGTGCCCGAGTACCGCGCGCTCGATGTCGCCGACTATCACGAAGTGGCCTCGTTCGCTGCGGACATCCACACTCGGCACCCGAGCATGGACCTCGTGATGAACATCGCGGGGGTGTCGGCGTGGGGCACCGTCGACCAGCTCAGCCATGAGCAGTGGAGCAGGATGGTCGCGATCAACCTGATGGGTCCGATCCACGTGATTGAGTCGTTTGTCCCGCCGATGATGGCGGCCGGCCGCGGCGGGCATCTGGTCAACGTGTCCTCGGCAGCTGGGCTGGTTGCTTTGCCGTGGCATGCTGCCTACAGCGCAAGCAAATACGGCTTGCGCGGGCTTTCCGAAGTGCTGCGCTTCGATCTGGCCCGCCACCGTATCGGCGTGTCAGTGGTGGTCCCGGGGGCGGTGAACACCCCGCTGGTCAACACGGTCGACATCGCCGGGGTGGACCGCGACGACCCTAGAGTGAAGCGCTGGGTGGACCGCTTCAGCGGTCATGCCGTGTCGCCGGAGAAAGCGGCCGAGAAGATCCTGGCCGGTGTCGCGAAAAACCTGTTCCTGATCTACACGTCGGCAGATATTCGGGAGTTGTATGCGTTCGAGCGGGTGGAGT
>NZ_CAXUCH010000126.1:0-562 GCF_964249325.1 uncultured Mycobacterium sp.
GGCTGGCTGTATTGGTATTACTGGGTGATCGTCGTCGGTTTCGAGGCGGTTGCCGGCGCCAAAGTCATGACCTACTGGTTGCATGTTCCACTGTGGCTGGTGTCTCTGATACTGATGCTGGCAATGACGGCGACCAACTTGTTTTCGGTGTCGTCGTTCGGGGAATTCGAATTCTGGTTCGCCGGAATCAAAGTCGCAACCATCGTGTGTTTCCTCGGGCTCGGCGCGTTGTTCGTCGCGGGGCTGTGGCCGCATCGACACGTGGATTTTTCCAATCTCCAGTCACATGGCGGGTTTTTCCCCCAGGGTGTGGCGGGCGTCTTCGCCGCGATCGTGGTCGTGATCTTCTCGATGGTCGGCGCGGAGGTCGCGACCATCGCCGCCGGTGAAACCCCGCATCCGAAGCGCGCGGTTCAGCGAGCGACCAACGCGGTGGCCGCTCGCATCGCGATCTTCTTTGTTGGCTCGGTTTTTCTGCTCGTCGTGATCTTGCCGTGGAATTCCGTCGAGATCGGCGCGTCGCCGTATGTGGCGGCGTTGAAGCTGATGGGAATCCGCGGCG
>NZ_CAXUCH010000126.1:572-12285 GCF_964249325.1 uncultured Mycobacterium sp.
GGTTTGAACTCGGGGCTGTATACGGCGTCGCGGATGCTGTTCGTGCTGGCTGCCCGGCGGGAGGCGCCCGCCCAGTTGGTGAAGGTCAGCCGACGCGGCGTGCCGTACATCGCGATCGTGTGCTCGTCGGTGGTGGGCTTCGGCTGCGTACTCATGGCGTGGGTCGCACCAGGCACGGTCTTCATCTTCCTGCTCAACTCGTCGGGCGCGATCGTGCTGTTCGTGTACTTGTTGATCGCGTTATCGCAGATCGTTTTGCGCCTGGAGACGCCGCCGGAAAAGCTGCAGGTCAAGATGTGGTTGTTTCCGATGCTTTCGATCCTCACGCTGGTCGCTATTGTCGCAGTGCTGGTGCAAATGGCGTTCGACCACGCTGCGCGCGAGCAGTTTTGGCTTAGCCTGCTCTCGTGGGCGGTGGTACTCGCGGTGTACTTTGCCGGGAAATGGTGGCACCGACGGGTCGAGCCGCCGACCGGTCACGCCAAACCGGCTTTGGTGCCCGAAGCCGAATAAGGCGCTAACTGGTGAAGCAGTACGAATCGCTGGACGCGTCACCGCCCTGCAGCCGGACTTGGTGCACTCGCAAACCGCGAAAGTCGTCGCCGTGCGGGAAGAAGTGGGTGTCGGGCACCAAGCCGCCGGCGGAGATGTCGGCGTCGAGCTTGGCCATCCACGCGCCGACGCCGTCGGGATAGAAGACCTCGTCCCAGGCCCCGTACAGGGAGTTGGTGAAATACACGCGCCGGCCGTCACGGCTGATCTCCACCATCTGCGGGCCGCCTCGGAGCGGCATATCGGGTGCCGACGGGTGCGGCTGGCGTCGTACGATCCCGCCGAGCCGCACGGACGCTGTCTCCCGCGGGTGGAACGGGTCGCTGACGTCGAATTGCTTGAGCTCGCCGGTAGCCCAACAAGATACGTACAACCAGCGATCGTCCACCGAAAGGTCGATGTCGGAGACCAGCGGCGGCACTGCACCAAACGGCTGCAAGGCCGGCGGCAGGGCGTCGGCATCGGCTGGCTCGGCCGGGATGGTGATGACCTTATCGACGGCCCACCGATCGCCGGCCTTGTGCCACAGCCACACTGAAGCCGACAGATCCTCGACACTGATCACGACGCCGGCGAAGCCCCACGTCTTGGTCGGATCGTGCGCGGGCCGCAGTTCGAGCACCATTTGGTGCTGATCGCCGAGGTCGATGCGCTGGGTGAGCTTGCGCTCAGACATGCTCCAGAAGTTCAGGTGATGGCCGAATTTGCGCCCCAGCAGGTCGTCGGGGTTCAGCCCGTTTTCGAGCATCGACGGCGTCGCCCACTCCGAGGTCACCACCGTGTCGTGGCGCAGATGCCACCACACGTCGTAGGCGAAGAATTGCGGTCCGCGGTCGACCTCCCACGGCCCGATCACCTCGAACGTGTCGTGGTCGATCAGCGCGACGCCCCCAGGCCCGTCACTGCCATTCGCGCCGCCGAGCGCCGACATGAAAATGCCGTCCGGTCCGCAATGCACGGTGTGCGGACGCGAGTAGCCGGCTTTGGTGGCAAGCTCATTCGCCTCAATCGTGTGCGTGACCTTCGGGTGGATCGGGTCGGGCTTGGCGTCGAGCACGAATGTGTTCGACGAGCGAATGCCCGGCACGACGAGGTAGCGCCGCTCGAGTTCGTGATGGCCGGCATGGCCCTCATGGCACAGCGCGCTCGAGCACGCGTTCCACCCGAAGTGGTGCAATTCGTTGCCTGCCGAGGGAAATTCGGCCCAACCGACCACGTTGCCGCAGGTCGATGAGTCGGCGTCGCAGTCCACTACGGCGAGCGCATCGTTTTTCGTGCCCGCCGGGTCGAACGCCGCGACGTAGGCCAGCCGCTCTGGTGCGGCCGCGACAGCGGCACCCGGGCTGCGGTAAAACGTCGGATCTGTGACAGCCATGAGCCAATGATCCTCCGTGGAGCCAGGCCGTTGCGAGCTATTCGGTCTTGGTGAGCAGCACCGCTTCTTCGAACGGCAACCGCGCGAAGATCGGCCGCCAGCCGCGGGTGACGTGCTGGGCGGCCTCATCCCGGGATACCTTTCGCGGGTCGGTGACGCCGAAGGTCTTGCCGCTGCGCCGCATCCGTCCGCCTCCGGCGGCGTTGAGGTTCTTCAGCCAGTCGCGGTCCGGACCGTAGGTCAACAGGATGGCCACACCCGGCTGCCCGTCGACGTCGGCGTTAAACACATTCAACGGAGTGCGGTAGGGCTTGCCGGAGCGCCGTCCGATGTGCTCGAGAATGCCGAATGGCGGCAGCCAGCCGGCCCACAGCCGTTGAACGGGGTTGGTGACGTAGCGGTTGAACCGGGCGAGCCGTTGCGGTAGTTGCATGCCGACATCAAACTCTTACCTCATGGCCTACCTCAAGCCGCCGTGGTTCACCGTCAAGATCTTCAACCGGATTGCGATGGCCACCGGAATCAGCAACAGCGAAACACTGACCGTGACCAAACGCGGCAGCGGGGAGCCGCAGAACATCCCCGTCGTCACAGTCGAGCTCGGCGGCACCAGGTATCTGGTGTCGACTCGCGGCGAGTCGCAATGGGTCAAAAACGTCCGAGCCCACCCAAACGTCACGGTGAGCAACAAGTCCGGCGCAAAAAAATACGTTGCCCACGAAACACCTGTGCCGGAGCGCCAGCCAATCCTGAACGCGTACCAGAAGAAGGCCGGAAAGGTGGTCGAGGGCTATTTCCGCAAGCTGCCCGACCCTGCGGACCACCCGGTGTTCGCGCTCACCGAGACGAGCTGAGCGGCACAACCCGCCGCGACAGCCGCGCCAACCGGGACGGGTTCGGATGCCATGGTTGCCGGTCATCACGCGGCCAGACATAGCACGGGGTCTGGTCGCAGATGAGCCGCCGCAGGCGGGAATGTCGAGTTCAGCCGCGGACCAGTCGTAAAGGCGCTGCCCTCGGGGCTCGATAACCCTGATATCGAGGAGGTGCCCGAAGCCGTGTTCTGCCTCGACGAACGGTCTGACGTCCTCACCCACCGGATAGCGGTCCGGCAGTACCCGCGAGAGCGACAGGAAGATGCCGGTGATGCCTAGCCGCGGGTCGCCGAGAAGCCGACCGGCGGGGGGGCGCCAGCCGAGCGCCAGTCGAGGCGCGGCGATCAGCGCGTGAGTGTAGAGAACACGGATCAGGACCAGGTTGATGAGGAAACGTTCCACGCGGCTCTCGCGGGACGCGAGATGTTCGTGTTCAAGCTAAGCGCTGACGACGCTCATGTTGTGCGCCGATACCAACTCGCAGCCGTGGGACGTCGAATGAACTCCCGCCTCGTTCATCGCACGCCACCATGGGCTCCCCGGCGTCGGCGCGTCGGGCGGATTGAGCAGCCCGCGCCGCAGCTGCCATCTCATGAAGGCGGATGCGGCCTGGCGGTACTGCAGGTAACCCCGGTCCACCTTCGACGGCACCCGATACGAGTTCCGCATCAAGTTGAGCCGCGCGCTCGGGTCATCGCGGACGGCCTCCACCCTGGCCGAGAGCCACGTCGGCGGCCGATCGTCGGATCACCAGCCGATTGTTTAACAACATCGACGCGGTGTGGCCACTGCGGCTGACAACTACACCCTGTAGTCAGCCCGCTCCGAGCGGCTGGGACACTAGTCGTTGTGGGTAGTACTGACCGGGTGACCACCGAAACGGCGGTTTCCGCGATGCTGTTCGACGGCGCCTGCGCCGTCATTCCCGGCGGAGTGAACTCCCCAGTGCGGGCGTTCACGGCGGTGGGCGGCACCCCCCGGTTCATCACCCAGGCAAGCGGCTGCTGGCTCACCGACGCCGACGGCAACCGGTATGTCGACTTGGTCTGCTCGTGGGGCCCGATGATCCTTGGCCATGCGCACCCCGCGGTGGTCGATGCCGTGCAGAAAGCCGCCGCCGACGGGTTGTCGTTCGGGGCCCCGACGCCCGCGGAAACCGAGCTGGCCACCGAGATCATCAGCCGCGTGCCAGCCGTCGAGCGGATCCGCATGGTCAACTCCGGCACCGAGGCCACCATGAGCGCGGTCCGGCTGGCCCGCGGCTTCACCGGCCGTGCCAAGATCGTCAAGTTCGCCGGCTGCTATCACGGACACGTCGATGCGTTGCTGGCCGACGCCGGCTCCGGGGTGGCGACGCTCGGCTTGCCGTCTACACCTGGAGTCACCGACGCTACCGCAGCAGACACGATCGTTTTGCCCTACAACGATTTCGACGCCCTGCAGCAGACATTCGCGCGATTCGGCGACGAGATCGCCGCGGTGATCACCGAGGCCAGCCCCGGCAACATGGGCGTCGTACCGCCCGGGTCTGGGTTCAACGCCGCACTGCGGGAATTCACCGCCGGGCATGGCGCGCTGCTCATCGTCGACGAGGTGATGACCGGTTTCCGGGTCAGCCGAAGTGGTTGGTACGGAATCGATCCGGTGACCGCCGACCTGTTCACGTTTGGCAAGGTGATGAGCGGCGGGCTGCCTGCTGCGGCGTTCGGCGGGCGCGCCGAGGTGATGGAACGGCTGGCGCCGCTGGGCCCGGTGTATCAGGCCGGCACGCTGTCCGGGAACCCGGTGGCCACGGCGGCGGGGCTGGCGACGCTGCGCGCCGCCGATGACGCGGTCTATACCGCGCTGGACACCAACGCCGACCGGCTGGCCGCGCTGCTGTCCGAAGCGTTGACTAAAGCCAGTGTGCCGCATCAGATTCCGCGAGCGGGCAACATGCTCAGCGTGTTTTTCGCCGACGAACCAGTGACCGATTTCGCGTCGGCGCGGGCCAGCCAAACCTGGCGTTACCCGCCGTTCTTCCACGCCCTACTAGACGGCGGCGTGTATCCGCCGTGCAGCGCGTTCGAGACCTGGTTCGTCTCGGCCGCGCTCGACGACCCGGCGTTCGATCGGATCGCCGAAGCCCTGCCCGCCGCCGCCGAAGCTGCCGCCGAGGAGCGAAAACCCTGATGGCCGAACGCACCCGAATTCACTTGGTCCGCCACGGCGAGGTCTACAACCCCACCGGCGTCCTCTATGGTCGGTTGGCCGAATTCCACCTGTCCGACAAGGGCAGGCAGCAGGCACAGGCCGTCGCCGATGCGCTGGCGGATCGTGACATCGTCGCCGTGATCGCCTCCCCGCTGGAGCGCGCCCAGGAGACCGCAGCACCGATCGCCGCCCGCCATGCTCTGCCTGTCGACACCGACGGCGACCTCATCGAGTCGACCAATTTCCTTCAAGGCAGGCGTGTTTCGCCCGGCGACGGCGCTTGGCGGGATCCGCGAGTGTGGTGGCAACTGCGCAATCCGTTCAAGCCGTCGTGGGGTGAGCCCTACAAGCAGATCGCTGCCCGGATGACGACCGCGGTGGACAAGGCGCGCGCCCGGGTCGCCGGGCATGAAGCGGTGTGCGTCAGCCACCAACTGCCGATCTACACGCTGCGGCTGCACCTGACCGGCAGACGATTGTGGCACGACCCGCGCCGGCGCGAATGCGCGATCGCGTCGATCACCACCCTGGTCTATGACGGCGACCGCTTGGTCGACGTGGAGTATTGGCAACCGGCCCAGTGTTGATCATTCGGCGGCTGGCGATCGCGGTGGCGGTGGCTGCCGCGCTGCTCGCCGGCTGTAAGAGCGGCGCCCTGGATGGAGGGGCGGTCGCCCAGGGTGGCACCTTTCAATTTGTCGCCCCGGGCGGCAAAACCGACCTCTTCTACGACCCGCCCGACCATCGCGGTCGGCCCGGCCCGGTGACCGGGCCGGATCTGATGGATCCCTCACATGCCTTGTCGCTCAACGACTTTCCCGGCAAGGTCGTCGTCATCAACGTGTGGGGGCAGTGGTGCGGGCCATGTCGCGCCGAGGTCAGCCAGCTGCAGCGGGTGTATGACGCCACCCGGAACCGAGGCGTGTCCTTCCTCGGCATCGACGTTCGCGACAACAACCGGCAAGCGGCCCTGGATTTCGTCCAAGACCATCGGGTGACGTACCCGTCGATCTACGACCCGGCCATGCGCACCATGATCGCGTTCGGCGGCAAGTACCCGACCACTGTTATCCCGTCGACGCTGATACTCGACCGCCAGCACCGAGTTGCCGCGGTGTTCCTGCGCGAACTGCTGGCCGAGGACCTGCAGCCCGTGGTGCAGCGAGTGGCGGGCGAACAAGAGATCACGCCAGGACCACAATGACCGCGTTCGCGCACATCGCCGCTGCCGGGCCGCTGCTGCTGGCGCTGGCGGTATGTGTGCTGGCAGGACTGGTGTCGTTCGCCTCACCGTGCGTGGTGCCGCTGGTGCCCGGGTATCTGTCGTACCTGGCCGCGGTGGTCGGGGTCGAAGAACAACCCGGCGCCGTCGAGGCCCCGCCCGCCGCGCGCTGGCGGGTGGCCGGCGCGGCGGCGGTGTTCGTCGCCGGGGTCACCGCCGGCTTTGTGCTGGGCACCGTGGCCGTGCTCGGCATGACCACCACGCTGATCAGCAACCAGCTGCTGCTGCAGCGGGTCGGGGGAGCGGTGACGATCGTGATGGGGCTGGTGTTCGTCGGCTTGATCCCGGCCCTGCAGCGACAGGCCCGCTTCACGCCGCGGCAGCTGTCCACGGTCGCCGGCGCACCGCTGCTCGGCGCGGTGTTCGCGCTGGGCTGGACCCCGTGCCTGGGCCCGACCCTGACCGGGGTGATCACCGTCGCCTCGGCCACCGAAGGCGCCAACGTGGTGCGCGGCATTGTCCTGGTGATCGCCTACTGCTTGGGTCTCGGTGTTCCGTTCGTGTTGCTGGCGTTCGGGTCGGCGTCGGCCGTCGCGGGGCTGGGCTGGCTGCGCCGGCACACCCGCGGCATCCAGATTTTCGGCGGCCTGCTGCTGATCGCGGTCGGTGCCGCGCTAGTCACCGGCGCCTGGAACGACTTCGTCTCGTGGTTGCGCGACGCGCTGGTGTCCGACGTGAGGTTGCCGATTTGACGGCGCTCGCCAAGGCACGCAACACGTGGCGCGCGCTGACATCGATGGGCACCGCGCTGGTGCTGCTGTGCCTGCTGGCGCTGGGCGCGATCCCCGGCGCGCTGCTGCCGCAGCGAAACCTCAACGCCGGCAAGGTCGACGACTATCTGGCCGCCCACCCGCTGCTCGGGCCGTGGCTGGATCGGCTGCAGATGTTCAACGTCTTCGGCAGCTTCTGGTTCACCGCCGTCTACGTGCTGCTGTTCGTGTCGCTGGTGGGCTGCCTGACCCCGCGCACCATCGAGCATGTCCGCAGCCTGCGCGCCACACCGGTGGTCGCGCCCCGCAACCTGGCTCGGCTTCCCAAGCATGCGATCGCCACGGTCGCCGGCGAACCCGACACCGTGGCCGCGACGATGGCGGCCAGGCTGCGCGGCTGGCGCAAGGCAATCCGCCAATCAAACGGGGCCACAGAGGTTTCCGCGGAGAAGGGCTATCTGCGCGAGTTCGGCAACATCGTCTTCCACTTCGCGCTGCTGGGCCTGCTGGTCGCGGTCGCGGTCGGCAAGCTGTTCGGCTACGAGGGCAACGTGATCGTCATAGCCGACGGCGGCCCCGGTTTCTGCTCGGCGTCCCCGGCGGCGTTCGACTCCTTCCGTGCCGGCAACAGTGTCGACGGCACCTCCCTGCGCCCAATCTGCGTCCGCGTCAACGACTTTCAAGCCCACTACCTGCCGTCCGGCCAAGCGACCTCGTTCGCCGCCGACATCGACTACCAAACCGGTCGCGACCTGGCCACGAACAGCTGGCGGCCCTACCGGCTGCAGGTCAACCACCCGCTGCGGCTTAACGGCGACCGGGTGTACCTACAAGGCCACGGCTATGCGCCCACCTTCACCGTGACGTTCCCGGACGGGCAGACCCGCACCTCGACCATGCAGTGGCGACCCGACAACCCGGTGACGCTGCTGTCGTCTGGGGTGGCTCGCGTCGACCCGCCGGCCGGCGCCTACCCCGACCCACGCGAGCGTCGCAACCACCAGATCGCGATCCAGGGCCTGCTCGCGCCCACCGCACAGCTCGACGGCACCCTGCTGTCGTCGAGCTTTCCCGCGCTCAACGCCCCCGCCGTGGCCGTCGACGTCTATCGGGGCGACACCGGCTTGGACACCGGTCGGCCGCAGTCGCTGTACAGCTTGGATCCCCGGCTCATCGAGCAGCACCGGCTGACCAAGGTGAAACGGGTGAACCTGCACGCCGGCCAACAAGTCGAAATCGACCAAGGCACCATGGTCCGCTTCGACGGCGCCGCGCCGTTCATCAACCTGCAGGTCTCCCACGACCCCGCCCAGGTGTGGGTGCTGGTCTTCGCCGCCACGATGATGGCCGGGCTGCTGGTGTCGCTGCTGGTGCGCCGGCGCCGGGTGTGGATCCGGACCGTGGCTGCGGGCCCGGGTACGGTGAACGTCGAGGTCGGTGGGTTGGCGCGCACCGACAACGCCGGATGGGGCGACGACTTCGAGCGGTTGACTTCCCGGCTGCTGGCCGGATTCGACCCTCAACCCTCGCGTGAGCCCGTCGGCGCCTCCGGAAGGGACTCCAGATGAACACCGTGCATGTCGACGTCGCGTTGGCCCGCTATTCCGACTGGGCGTTCACCTCCGCGGTGGTCGCGTTGGTGGTCGCGCTGTTGCTGCTCGCCGTCGAACTCGCTTATTCCCGAACCCGCAGTGCACCCGAACTTGTGCCAGCCGGCGCGGCCTCCGCCGACAGCGCCACCCCCGGCGTGGTAGACGCCGCGGCGCAACGGCCCGTCGACGAACGCGTCGGGGGGGCCGGCCTGGCGGTGGCCTACGTCGGCATCGGGCTGTTGCTGACCTGCCTGGTGCTGCGCGGCCTGGCCACCCTGCGCGTGCCGTGGGGCAACATGTATGAATTCATCAACCTCACGTGCCTGTGCGCGCTGGTCGCCGGCGCGGTCGTGCTGCGCCGCCCGCAGCATCGCCCGCTATGGGTGTTCCTGCTGATGCCGGTGCTGGTCCTACTCACCGTGTCCGGACGCTGGCTGTACGCCAACGCTGCTCCCGTGATGCCGGCACTGCAGTCCTATTGGCTGCCGATCCATGTGTCGGTGGTCAGCCTGGGTTCCGGGGTGTTCCTGGTCGCGGGCGTGGCCAGCATCCTGTTTCTGCTCAAGACGTCCCGGTTAAGCGATCCCGACGCGCCGGGCACGCTGGCGCGTATCGTGCGGCGGTTGCCCGACGGGCAGACGCTGGACCGCATCGCCTACCGCACTACGATCTTCGCGTTCCCTGTCTTCGGTTTCGGGGTGATCTTCGGCGCGATCTGGGCCGAAGAAGCATGGGGCCGCTACTGGGGCTGGGACCCCAAGGAAACGGTGTCGTTCGTCGCGTGGGTGGTGTATGCGGCTTATCTGCATGCCAGGTCGACGGCGGGATGGCGCGACAGGAAGGCGGCCTGGATCAACGTGGTCGGCTTCGTGGCCATGGTCTTCAACCTCTTCTTCGTTAACCTGGTGACGGTAGGTTTGCACTCGTACGCAGGCGTGGGCTGATCACACATCCCGGGGGGTCGATGGGGCGCTGCGATATGTTCGTCGCAAGCGACCCGAGTACTGCAACGAGGGGAAGAGCACGTGTCTGACCACCCAACGCAGGACGTCGGGGCATCTGGTCGCCGCGATGATCAGCCAACGACACAACTGCCTCCGCAGCAGCATCCCGGCGAACCCGACCCCAAGACCAGCGACGCGGAGACAAAGGCCTTCGCCGGCTTCCGCACCCAACGCCGGTTCAGCGAGGCCCAGACGCGTGGAGTGCCGCCGCCGCAGACGATCGCGCAGCCGCGAGCCTGGGCCGCCGCTCCTGTCACGCCGGACCGAGGGCTGCAACCATCCGCCGAGCCCACTGCCTATGGTTACTACGGCGGCGCACCCGATGCGTCGACGCCGATCGATACGCATTACCGTCCGGGTCGCAACCCGCCTTCGCCGTATCCGGAGCTGTCCACCAGCACGCTGTTGCGGCAGGTCAAACCCCCGCCATCGGAGGGTTGGCGCCGGTGGCTCTACATTTTGTCGGGGCACTTGATCAACGTCGGGGAAAGCCCGCGGGTGAACCGGTACAACGACCTGGTGGTTCAGGCCAACCGGCCGCTGCGGGGCTGCTACCGGATCGCCGTGGTGTCGCTGAAGGGCGGGGTGGGCAAGACCACCATCACCGCCTGCCTGGGAGCCACGTTCGCCTCGATCCGCGGTGACCGGGTGGTGGCCGTCGACGCCAACCCCGACCGCGGCACGCTCAGCCAAAAAGTGCCGCTGGAGACACCGGCCACGGTGCGTCACTTGCTGCGCGACGCCGAGGGCATCCAGCGCTACAGCGATGTGCGCAGCTATACCAATCAGGGGCCCAGCCGGTTAGAGGTGCTGGCCTCGGAAACCGATCCCGCGGTGTCGGAGGCGTTCAGCGCTGACGACTACACCCGCACCCTGGACATCCTTGAGCGCTTCTACGGCATCGTGCTCACCGACTGTGGCACCGGGCTTTTGCACTCGGCGATGTCGGCGGTGCTGACCAAGGCCGACACCCTGATCGTGGTCAGCTCGGGCTCGATCGACGGCGCGCGCAGCGCCTCAGCGACGCTGGACTGGCTGGACGCGCATGGCCACGGGAAGCTGGTGCGTGAGTCCATCGCCGTGATCAATGCGGTGCGGCCGCGCTCAGGCAAGGTCGACATGCAGAAGGTTGTCGATCACTTCTCACGGCGATGCCGGGCGGTACGGCTGATACCGTTCGACCCGCATCTGGAAGAGGGCGCTGAGATCTATCTGGAGCGGTTGAAGCGGGAAACCCGCGAGGCGCTTATCGAGCTGGCCGCTGTTGTCGCCGACGGCTTCCCCAGTGACCAGCGCCGGCCCACCTCGCATTTCATCTAGCGGACGGGCCGTCGCTAACGCGGGTTGTTGTCGCCGTGGCTCAGCCGCCACAAAAATTCCGGGTCGTCGTCGGGTCCGATCACGCGTGTCTTCGGCCGGTTGACCTGAGAGCGGGCGGCGCGCCAGCCGATATAGATCAGCGTCCCGAGGACCAGAACGAGGAGCAGGTAGAGCATCAACACCTCCTTTATCCGAATATACCTGCGCCGTAGGCTCGAATCGTGGCAGAAAGGCTGACCTCTACTCGCCGCGTGGCGGTTGACGTGGTGGTTTACGCCACAGCTCGGGTGGTGTTGGTGGTCGCGCTCAGCGCGGCGATCTACGCCGCGGCGCGACTGCTCGGGGTGCGCGAACTCCCCGTGGTCGTCGCCGTGCTGTTCGCTCTCGTTCTCGGAATGCCTTTGGGAATTTGGGTTTTCAGTCCGCTACGCCGCCGCGCCACTGCCGGGTTGGCCACGGTCGGGGAGCGCCGGCGTCGCGATCGCGAGCAGCTACGGGCCCGGCTGCGCGGCGAAGCGCCGCCCGAATAATGACGGGGCCGTCAACGCTTGGTTCACCTGGACGAGTGAGGCCGGTTTTCGTCGAGTCTGCGTCGATGGCGACGACACGCCGCGCGGCCGCGCAGCCAGTGCAGAGTGGGCGCGGTGAGCGCAGCCTCACCCAAAAGGCACGTCAGCCGGATAGCCCCAACGCCAGCGCCGCGGCGATCGACCACACCAGCATCGCCAGGCCCGTGTCGCGCAGTACCGGAATCAGCTCACGCCCGCCGCGGCCGGATCGCACCGGCTGCAGTGCCCGCAGCACCAGCGG
>NZ_CAXUCH010000127.1:0-10922 GCF_964249325.1 uncultured Mycobacterium sp.
GGAGGACCTCGCGCTGCTCGAGGCGCGCGACCTGCTGTTCGCCCGGCTGCTGCAATACCGGGCGTTCAAGCACGTCGCCGAGATGTTCGCCGAGCTGGAGGCGGCGGCGCTGCGCAGCTATCCGCGGGCGGTGTCGCTGGAGGACCGGTTCGCCAACCTGCTGCCCGAGGTCATGCTCGGTGTCGACGCTGAGCGATTCGCGCAGATCGCGGCGATCGCGCTGACCCCGCGGCCGGCGCCGTCGGTGACCATTGAGCATCTGCACGAGCTGATGGTCTCCGTACCGCAGCAGGCAGAACAGTTGCTGGATCTGTTAGAGACGCGAGGCATCGGCCACTGGGCGTCGTTTTCCGAGCTGGTCGCCGACTGTGCGGCGCCGATCGAGATCGTCGGCCGCTTCCTGGCGCTGCTCGAACTGTATCGGGCCCGGGCGGTAGCATTCGACCAGTCAGAACCGCTTGGTGTGCTCCAGGTTTCGTGGACCGGAGAACGGCCGACCAGCGAAGACTTGGTGAAAGCAGAGCCGCCAGAAGTGCGAGATCAACCATGACCGACCAGCTCCCCGAGCCCGATCTGGGTCTCGACGTCCCCGGGCTGGAGCCAGAGCTCGACGACGCCGAGCTCGGCCGGGTGCTCGAGGCGTTGCTGCTGGTGGTCGACACCCCGGTGACCGCGGAAACGCTCGCCGCGGTCGCCGAGCAACCCCTGTACCGGGTCGCTGCCAAACTGCGCCTGATGGCCGACGAGCTCGCCGAACGTGACAGCGGCATCGACCTGCGGGAGGCGGGTGGGGGATGGCGGATGTACACCCGCGCCCGGTTCGCCCCGTATGTCGAGCGGCTGCTGCTGGACGGTTCACGAAGCAAGCTGACCCGTGCGGCGCTGGAGACCCTTGCCGTGGTGGCCTACCGGCAGCCTGTGACCCGGGCGCGGGTCAGCGCGGTGCGTGGAGTCAACGTCGACGCCGTCATGCGCACGCTGCTGGCGCGCGGCCTGATCACCGAGGCGGGCACCGACCCTGATACCGGCGCGACGACATTCGCCACGACCGAGCTGTTTTTGGAGCGGCTGGGATTGTCGTCGCTGGCCGACCTTCCCGACATTGCGCCGCTGCTTCCCGATGTCGACATCATCGACGACATCAGCGAATCGCTAGATGACGAGCCACGTTTCGTCAAGCTCAGCGGCGCTTCGGAGCCGGAACAGCCGACGTCGTTTGACGTGGACGAGGAGTGATGGCTGAGGGGGTGCGGCTGCAAAAACTGTTGTCGCAGGCCGGGATTGCGTCGCGGCGGGTAGCGGAGCAGATGATCGCCGACGGCCGCGTCGAAGTGGACGGGAAGCTGGTGACGGAGCTGGGCAGCCGGGTGGACCCGGATGCGGCCGTGATCCGTGTCGACGGGGCGCGGGTAGTTCTCGACGACTCGCTGGTGTATCTGGCGTTGAACAAGCCGCGCGGCATGCACTCGACCATGTCCGACGATCGCGGCCGACCGTGTATCGGCGACCTGGTCGAACATCGGGTCCGGGGCAACAAGAACCTCTTTCACGTCGGGCGTCTGGACGCCGACACCGAAGGCCTCATTTTGCTGACCAACGACGGTGAGCTGGCGCATCGGCTGATGCATCCGTCATATGAGGTGCCCAAGACGTATCTGGCAACAGTGGCCGGGACCGTGCCGCGCGGACTGGGCAAGAAGCTGCGCACCGGCGTCGAGCTGGACGATGGTCTTGCCTCGGTGGACGATTTCGCGGTGGTGGATGCCGTTTCGGGCAAGACGCTGGTGCGGGTGACGCTGCACGAAGGCCGAAAGCGCATTGTGCGCCGTTTGCTGGCGGCGGCGGGTTTCCCGGTGCAGGCGCTGGTGCGAACCGATATCGGTCCAGTATCGCTGGGCAACCAGCGGCCGGGAAGCATCCGGGCGTTGGGGCGCAACGAAATCGGGGAACTGTACAAAGCGGTGGGCCTGTGAGCGGGCTGGTCATCGCCGTCGACGGCCCGGCAGGAACTGGGAAGTCTTCGGTCTCAAGGGGATTGGCGCGCGCGCTCGGCGCGCGATACTTGGATACCGGTGCGATGTATCGGATCGTGACGCTGGCGGTGCTGCGGGCCGGCATCGACCCCTCTGATGATGCGGCTGTCGGGGCGATCGCCGAGACGGTGCCCCTATCGGTGGGGTATGACCCTGATGTGGACCGCTGTTACCTTGGCGGCGAAGATGTTTCGGTGGAGATTCGTGGCGGCGCGGTCACCCGAGCTGTCTCGGCAGTGTCGTCGGTTCCGGCTGTGCGTCGGCGGCTTGTGGGTCTGCAGCGGGAACTGGCGCAGGGCCGGTCGAGCGTCGTGGTGGAGGGTCGCGACATCGGGACTGTGGTGCTGCCGGACGCGGACGTGAAGTTCTTTCTGACTGCGTCGGCGGAGACCCGGGCCCAGCGGCGCAACCACCAGAACGTCGACGCCGGGTTGGCCGACGACTACGCCGGTGTGCTCGCCGATGTGCGCCGCCGCGACCATCTTGATTCGACGCGCGCGGTGTCGCCGTTGCGGGCGGCCGACGACGCCGTTGTCGTCGACACCAGCGATATGACCGAGGCTGAGGTGATCGCTTACCTGCTGGAGTTGGTCAAGCAGCGTAGCGGGGCCGTGCAATGAGCCAGGACGGCACCTTGAGCGACGAAAGCGATTGGGACCTCGACGAAGTCGGTTCCGACGCGGCGTACGCGCCACCGCCGGTGGTGGCGGTGGTGGGCCGGCCGAACGTCGGCAAATCCACATTGGTCAACCGGATCCTGGGCCGTCGGGAGGCGGTGGTGCAAGATGTCCCGGGCGTGACCCGCGACCGGGTGTCCTACGACGCGCTGTGGACCGGGCGCCGGTTCGTCGTACAGGACACCGGCGGGTGGGAGCCGGATGCGAAGGGCCTGCAACAGTTGGTGGCCGAGCAGGCGTCGGTTGCCATGCGCACCGCCGACGCGGTAATCCTGGTTGTCGACGCGGTGGTCGGCGCCACTGCGGGCGACGAGGCGGCCGCTCGGATCCTGCGCCGCTCGGGCAAGCCAGTTTTCTTGGCGGCCAATAAGGTTGACAGCGAGAAAGGCGAGGCCGACGCGGCGGCGCTGTGGTCGCTGGGACTGGGTGAGCCCTATCCGGTCAGCGCGATGCACGGTCGCGGTGTGGCCGAGCTGCTCGACGAGGTGGTGGCCGCACTGCCCGAGGTGGCAGAGACGGCGTCGTCCGGTGGCGGCGTGCGGCGGGTGGCATTGGTGGGCAAACCCAACGTGGGCAAGAGCTCTTTGCTGAATCGGCTGGCGGGTGATCAGCTGGCCGTTGTGCATGAGGTCGCGGGCACAACGGTTGATCCGGTCGATTCGCTGATCGAACTGGGCGGCAAGACGTGGCGGTTCATCGACACGGCCGGTTTGCGCCGAAAAGTCGGTCAGGCCAGTGGACACGAGTACTACGCGTCGGTGCGTACCCACGGTGCAATCGATGCCGCCGAAGTGGTGATCGCGCTGATCGACGCCTCGGTGCCGTTGACCGAGCAAGACCAGCGGATCTTGACGATGGTGATCGAGGCCGGGCGGGCATTGGTGCTGGCCTTCAACAAATGGGATCTGGTAGACGATGACCGGCGAGAACTGTTGGAGCGCGAAATCGACCGCGAGCTGGTGCAGGTGCGCTGGGCGCAGCGGGTCAACGTTTCCGCCAAGACGGGTCGGGCGGTGCAGAAGCTGGTGCCTGCGCTGGAGACGGCCCTGGCGTCGTGGGACACCCGGATTCCGACCGGCCGGGTGAACGCGTGGCTGAAGGAAGTGATCGCAGCGACGCCGCCTCCGGTGCGCGGCGGTCGGCAGCCGCGTGTCCTGTTCGCGACGCAGGCCACTGCCCGCCCGCCGACGTTCGTGTTGTTCACCACCGGGTTTCTCGAGGCCGGGTATCGGCGGTTCCTGGAGCGGCGGCTGCGCGAGACGTTCGGCTTCGAGGGCAGCCCGATCCGGATCAACGTGCGCGTGCGCGAAAAGCGAGGCGCACGGTCACGCTGACTGCCAGCATTCGTCCAGCAGGCGCCCAATAGGGTTTCCGAGTGCCCATCTCTTATTTGGTGCTGATCGCGCTGGCCGGCGTAACGGCAGGCGCGATCAATGCACTGGTGGGCTCGGGCACGCTGGTGACATTCCCGACGCTGGTCGCGCTGGGCTATCCCGCGGTGACCTCGACCATGTCGAATGCGGTGGGCTTGGTGGCCGGGAGCATATCGGGAACCTGGGGATACCGTCGCGAGCTGCACGGCCAATGGCGGCGGCTGCGCTGGCAGATCCCGGCGTCGCTAGCTGGGGCGGCGGTGGGCGCGTGGCTGCTGTTGCATCTGCCGGAGAAGGTGTTCACCCGAGTCGTGCCGGTGCTGCTGGTCGCTGCGCTGATCATGGTGATCGCCGGCCCCCGCATCCAAGCGTGGGCGCGCCGGCGCGCCGAGCGGAGCGGCCGGTCGGTCGATCAGTTGTCGGTTCGTCGGATGGCTGGGCTGGTTGCCGGGACCTTCGCAATCGGCGCGTATGGCGGCTACTTCACGGCGGCGCAGGGGATCCTCCTGGTCGGGCTGATGGGTGCGCTGCTGCCGGAGTCGATGCAGCGGATAAACGCGGCGAAAAATCTGCTGGCGCTGCTGGTCAATGTTGTTGCAGCGCTGGCATACACGATCGTCGCTTTTCATCGGATCAGTTGGTCCGCGGCGGCGGTGATCGCCGTGAGCTCACTGGTCGGCGGTTTCTTGGGTGCCCACTACGGGCGGCGGCTGTCGCCCAGCACGCTTCGCGCAGCGATCGTCGTGGTCGGCCTCATCGGGCTATACCGGCTGCTGGCAACGGTGTAGGTCGGTTTGCGGTTTGCGTGGGGTTACGACGGCAGGCCACAGCTGCGGTAGGCTTTCGACCTGCTGCCGAAGATCAGGCGGCGACCGGGCTGTGGCGCAGTTTGGTAGCGCACTTGACTGGGGGTCAAGTGGTCGCAGGTTCAAATCCTGTCAGCCCGACCAGTATTTATGCAGGTCAGAGGAATTTCTGGCGCTGCTTGCGATGCTGAAACCGATGCCGCGGCGGTATGTAGCGCAACACATAGCGCAACGGCAGTGGAACTGGGAAGGTCGACCGCGCGATGAGCGCTGCAGGAGAAAAGGTCTGGCTAGTCGCGCTCACGGAGAAGTCCGCCGAGCCGGAATCGGAGCCCGTAACGGGTCATCGCCTCTACGCTAGCGCAGCTGGCGCTAGCGAGGGCCTGCGCGACATGTTCGTCGACATGTTGGGCATCGACGACTTGCCGCCCGGGGCGGTGATTGAGACCAAAACCCTAGAGGAACTCAACGATGCTTATTACGGCGATTTCGAGATCGAAGAAAGGCAGATTAGCTACCTCGTGATCCCACTGCCTGTCGAGGAGTAACACCCGGCGCCGGCGAAGGCTGCTTTTACTACAGGCCGAGCGCGCCGCTCCAGCCGTCGACGGCGCCGCGCGCCGCGGTATCGGTGGTGTGGCCGTAGATGTCCCCGGTGATGTTGATCGAGCTGTGTCCGAGCAGGTCGGCGACCGCCTTGATGTGCACTCCGGATTCGAGCCAGCCGACGGCGATTGAGTGCCGCAGCGTATGCACCCCGACGCCGTCGACACCAGCCTTCTCCGCAGCAGCCTCCACGACTCGCAGCAGATTCCGCGGGTCGACCGCGCCGCCGAACTCAGTGGTGAACACCAGGTCCGAGTCCTGCCACTGGTTACCCGCCCGCAGTCTCTCAGCTTTCTGTTCGGTGCGGTGCTTGCGCAACATCGCCACGACGGCGGGGGAGAGCGGCACCGTGCGCCGGGAACGGTCTGTCTTGGGTTCGGAGAAGACGAGTTGGTTGCCGACGCGGCCAAGGGTCTTGCGGACCTTCAGCCAGCCCTCGTCAAGATTCAACACGTCGGTATCCCACCGCAGCGCCAAACACTCGCCTCTACGTAGACCAGTCGCCGCGATCAGGACCAGAGCGATGTGGTAACGCGACGTTTCTGCGGCCTTCAGCACCGCTGCGACACCGCCAGCGTCCAAGTGCCTTGCTTCGCGGCGTTGGGTGCCTGGACGCTTCACCAGGGCGGCAGCATTGCGCGACACCAGACCGTCACGGACGGCTCCGTCGAGCCCAGCACGCAGGATCGTGTAAACCTGACGGATGGTGCTGTCAGAGAGTCGGTTAGCGCGCAGCGCCAGCACCAACGCCTCGATATCGGACGGTCGCAACTTGTCCAGTGTTATCGCCCCGAACGGCACCGGCTCGAGATGCTTACGGCACAACGTGGCGTACAGCGCCCGCGTCGACTCTTTGCGGTCAGACACCGCCAAACTGGTCGCCCGCCAGTGCGCGAGCCAGTCGGCAACGCTGCGGGTGGCATCTTTGACCGGCGCCCCCGCATTCAGCCGCTCACGCGCTTTATCGAGCTTGTCCTTAACGTCTTTCCGCGTACGCCCGTAGGCCACATAGCGTTTCGGGTCGCCGTTCTCGTCTTTGTACGAGATGGCGCCCTTGTAGCCGTCAGGCTTGCCGTTGCGCTTCCACTGATAGATGGAGCCCTCGCCGTTGGCGTTTCTCATGCTTTCTTCTTTCCGGGTTCGGTTTGCGGTAGGTAACCGGCCTTACGCGCCAGTAGCACGTACCGTCCCGCGGTTGACTCCGACACGCCGAATCGGTCCATGATCGCTTGCCAGGGCCCGTCGTCGACGTTGTCGCGGTACAGCGCAGCAACTTCCTTGAGCTTCTTGTCGGTAATCTTCCTGCGGGTCCGTTTCTGGACAGCGTTGTACGCCGTACGCGCCGCCGCCGGGTCTACGGGGCCAAGTGCGATCATTCTCGTGCCGCCGGATTCCTGGCCAGTATGCAGCACCTGTTTGAACGCGACTTCGCTCCATCCATTCAGCTTGCGCCTAATGGTTTCAAAGTCCGTTGAAAGCACTTGGCGGCCTTGAGCTTTCGACTCCAGATTGACTGCCGTGCAGACCGGTGCGCCGTCGCGGACTTGGAATGTGATGAGGAGCGAGGGCTGGTCTGCGTCACCTGGGCAGCGTAGGTAGAACTCCGCCGGAACGTAGACATCTTCAACCTTCACGAACTCCTGGAGCGTCTCGTACACGACCCATCCGACCAAACGGCCGCTGGTGTCTTCGACTGGTATTCGTGCTGTGACGCTCGCTGGCATCAGTCTCCCTATCACAAGGCCGCCCGCTTTTTGATATGGTCACCATGCCATTAATCCCGCATGCTGTCAACGACAGCCAGAACACAGGCTGTCACCCGCTAACAGCATGGAGAGGTTCATGGCTGAAACCACCCAGCGGCTACTAGTCCCCATCCCCACTGCCTGTGCGGAACTCGGAGGCGTCAGCCGCACAACGGTTTACGACCTCGTCAACCGACGTGAACTGGTCAAGGTCAACATTGGTCGGCGCGGCTTCATCACCGGAGAATCCTTAGCCGCGTTCGTCGACCGGCTCGCGGACGGCGTGTCGGCATGACCGAGTATGAGAACGGGCCACCAATAGAAGATCGGCCCCCGGAGAACCGGAAGCCGACCGAGAGTTTCAGTGGCCACCCAACCACACCAACCAGCACCAAGGTTACCGCAGTCGGCTCCCGTCAGGTCAGTTGGTGGAGGGTGCATGAGCACGTCACATCGCTGCTTGAGCGGGTCGGGTCGTGGCCACAAGCCGGCACCCCTGAATGGTGCGATCTTGACGACACCGATCCGCGCAAGGCCGCCGCGCTATTCGACGCCGCGCAGCATCACGCGCTACGTGTTGAAATCGCCCAGGAGGCCCGTTCCGAGACGTCCCGTGACATCGCCGCGGCCGTTGATTGGCCGGCCATCGCCAGCCAGATTCGGCAGCGCCGTGAGGCGTACATCCCGCGGGAGGTAGCGCCATGAGCCATGACCGCGCGGATGAACTGCGGGACTGGTACTCAGAGGAAAACCCGGACGGCGCCGAGCTGCTCGATGACATCGAACGGTTTGCAGGACGGTTTTTGGCGTTCCCCTCGGTGCATCACTTGGTCGTTATCGTTTTGTGGATCGCGCACACGTGGGTTGTTAGCGCGTTCTACGTGACGCCGCGACTGGTGCTCGACTCACCCGAGCCTGGCTCGGGCAAGACCCGCGTTCTCGAAGTGCTGGCACTGCTGTGCCTAAACGCGAAACTAACCATCAGCACCACTACGGCGGCGCTGTACCGCCGGATCGCAAAAGCCAGTGAGGATGATCCGCATGCCGCTAACGGCGGGGAGCTTTTTTGGGCGGAGCGGTTGCCGACCATCTTGCAGGACGAGGCCGACGCGGTATTCGGCCGCACGAATAATCCTCAGGCTGAAGACCTTAGGGCGCTCTACAACAGCGGCTACCGTCGAGGCGCAACCGTCGACCGCTGCGAGGGTGACGCGAAGAAAATGGAAGTCCGGGAATTCCCCGTCTTCGCACCGGTCGCGTTCGCGGGTCTGGCCGGCAAGATTCCGCGGACCATTCTTGATCGCTCAATCGTCCTGCATATGCGTCGTCGATCCCCAGACGAACATGTTGACGAGTTCCGCGAGCGCGACGCCAGAAACGATTCTTACGGCCTGTGGTACGGGTTGCAGCGGTGGGCCTTTAACGGTGAGGCGATTCCCGCCCTGCGGTCCATGCGGCCCGTCATGCCGGCAGGAGTGCGTGACCGGTCCGCCGAGGTCTGGGAGGCGCTTCTCGCTGTCGCTGATTACGTCGGTGGTGACTGGCCGGAACGCGCTCGCGCCGCGTGCCGTCACTTCGTGCTCGATAGCGACCCTGATGACTTGTCATTCGGCACCCGACTGCTGCGCGACGTTCGGGCCGTGTTCGGTGACCGCGACCGCATGTTCTCCGCAGACATCATTGCGGCGTTGACATCCGACCCCGAATCTGAGTGGTCCGATTTGTGGGGTAAGCCGCTGGATCAGAACCGCTTAGCGAAGGAACTCAAACGGTATGGGGTGCGGTCGAACACCATCCGCATCGGTGACCGGCGAGCAAAGGGCTACCAGGTTGACGGCGAGGATGGGCTGGCCCAGGCGTGGCGCCGATATCTACCCGACGCACCTAGGCGTGACAAGCGTGACAGCGGTGACATTGCAGGTCAGCCCGTCACGCCTACCGAAAGCAGGCGTGACAGCCGTGACGCAGGCGTGACAGCCGAAACACCCTCTGACCAACGGTTATTCGATTCTGTCACGGATGTCACGGATGTCACGGCTACAAACGGACACGCCTTTTGCGCCTGCGGCAACTCGCTCCACACCTCGGAGGCGATGGCGACCGGCAAATGTAAACCATGCCGGGACAAGGTGATGGCGGGGTACGACTCATGACCGCCGTCCGGTTCGACCGCCGCGGTGACATCTTCGGTGTGACGTTCCGCTACGACGCCGACATCGTCGACACCGTCAAGACGGTGGTGCCGGCGTTCCTGCGCTCCTGGAACCCGACCCGGCGTGAATGGCTGGTGTACGAACCCGTCTACGCGTGCGAACTCGCCCACGTCCTGTGCGACGCCGGCCACATCATCATCGGGCTTGATCAGCCGACCCGCTGTGATACTGACCCGGCCGCGTGGGCGCGGGTGGTGTTCCAGCGCGTCGGGGCCGCCAGGGCACATCTGGCTTACAAGCTGCTGTCTCGGCTCTGTCACCCCGACCACGGCGGCGACCACGAACTGCAAACCGAACTGAACGCGGCGTATGCCGAATTGCCTGACAAACAGAGGAGGACTGCATGACTGCCGAGTGTTGGGCGCCGATCCCCGGCTGGCCCGAGTACAGCATCAGCACCCACGGCCGGGTGCGGTCGGAGCCGCGCCGCGTCGTGCGCTGCAACGGCGCCAGATACCGGGTCCGTGGGCGCATCCTCGCCGCCCAGACCGACGCGCGCACGGCGTTGCGCCATGTCTTACTGAAGCGTCCAGGCAAAGCACAGCGCGTCTATTTACGGCCCCTAGTCGATCTGGTGTGGGGAGACGAAAGGAACACAGCGGCATGACTGAAGACGAACTATCCGACATCGCCGTGGCCGACCTTCCCCCAATCTTTTTGTACGAATGCCGGAAGCTGCGCCTTGAGGAAAACGGCCTAATCCCCGGCGTTCACGATCCCGACGATCTGATGGCGATCGGCAGCCTGTGCGTATTGATAAATCGGCTCACGGAGCAAGGCGATACCCCGTGCGACGTGACGATCAACAACCTCGCCGTCCTGGCGGCCGCGCTCATCGCCGCCCACGACGCCAATTTGCCGGTGCCGCACCTCGTCCCGCGCTGGCACAAAACCCTCGCGGCGGCGCTGCAGCTGGAACATGTCGCCCAGGAATGACAACGCCTGATGTCGAATGGTGCTAACCTCGTGATTGAGAAGTCAATGCGGCCTCCACGTCCGCCAAGGTTGCAGCCTCGCGGACCCGACCCGGAAATGCCTGCCGATCGGCCCATGAAGCACAATTCACGGCCGCAAATCCACGCTGCCCGAACAGGGTTCGTCATGAGTGCTGACCAGCAGCGCATCAACGATCTGCGCCTGCGGATCAAGCGCCTCGCCGGGTACCAGCAGATGTCGGCGAAACAAGAAGCGGCGTATCGCAGCTACCTCCGTGAACTCATAGAACTTGAACACGGCAGCGTCGATGAATTCTTCAGAACGGTATTCAAGGATTATTGAAATGCATCCAGAAATCGCCAAGCAGCGGCTCAAGGAGTTAGGCGATGAAGTCGCGCGCCGGCATCTCAACAACACCATCGACAAGCAATTTATGGACAAGGTCGAAGCCGAGTACGAGGAACTCCAAACCAAGATCAGAACTTACGAAAGAGCAAAAGGAATGGGAGTGTACGCATCCCCCAGCGAGTTCG
>NZ_CAXUCH010000127.1:10932-12216 GCF_964249325.1 uncultured Mycobacterium sp.
ACGGCAATCCGGGCGACTACGACAACACGCCCGGCGGTGGTTTCCCTTTCGCGCGCACCAAGAGCGCGAGCACAGATGCCGGCTATGGCCACAGTGAGCCGAAATGGCAGCCACCAAGCCCGCTGCACGCCAGCCGAGAACATCTAAAGGGCATGTTTGAGGCAGCCCGACACAAGCAGCCCTACCGCTTCGAGGTCGGCGGCGTCGCCACCAAGGACATCGGCAGCTACGGTGTGCGCTCCAAGAGCGCGATCAGCGAAGGTGGTTTCGGTGGCTTGGCGGCGGTGATCCAGCCCCCGCTGACGCTGAACCTGCCCTACGAGCCGGACCGATTCTGGTCCCATCTGCCGGGGATTACCGCCGATGTCCCTGCGCTGGAATACCTATCTCATGACAGCAATGCCAGTCCCGCACAAGTAACCCCAGAGCTGGGCACCAAAGTCGATGTAGGAATGCAGCTTTCCCCACACATCATCACTCCGGTCAAGATCGCCGCGCTGGCATCAGTGAGCATGGAGGCGTTAAGCGACTTCGAATACTTCGCCGGGTTTGTGCCCACCGAGCTTTCGCGTGCGCTGATCAATGCCGAAACGAACCTGGTTATCAATGGTGGCACGGCTGGCGGCCCCACCGGCATGACAGGCGTTCTGGCGGTAAGCGGTGTCCTGACCCGCGCGACCGGCAGCGACACGCCGCTCGACGCAATCCAGTTGGCCTTCAACGATTTACGGGTCGGTCCGGCGTACGCCACAGCGGATTTGGTGGCGATGCATCCAACGACTTGGAATGCGTTGCGGCGCCAGAAGACGACGTTCTACAGCTACCTCCTGGCGCCCGACCCAGCGACGGGCCAAGTCAATACGCTGTGGGGCGTGACCGTCGTCGCCAACACCATGATCCCGGCGGGCTTGGCCATCGTGCTCGACACCACACAATCGCTGCTCGCCTGGACGCGGTGGGGAATGTTCATCCAAACCAACCCATACGGCGACGCCGAGTGGACTCAGAACTTCATATCCTTCCGCTGTGAGGAACGCATCGGGTTGGGTGTGAGACGAGCCAGCGCGATCTGTGTTGTCACCGGACTACCGACGAGCTAGCCATGAAAGTAAAAGTATCGCAACCGTTTCGGGTAGTTCACGATGGTGTGGCTTACAGTCCTGGCGATAGCCCTGAGGTTCCCGACGAGGTTGGGAAACATTGGGTTAGGCGCGGCTGGGCCGCTGAGGTCTGTTCGGAGGCATTCAGGGTGACCACGTGGGGGTAGTTGCCCGGCGCTGAGGG
>NZ_CAXUCH010000128.1:0-11830 GCF_964249325.1 uncultured Mycobacterium sp.
GCTCCAGTTCTGTCGCGTCGGGCATGTCTAGACGGCCTACCCGTATTGCGGTGAGGAAAAACGGCTCACCACCCGCGCTTGTCAGCCCGGACGGAAGCCGTCGAGCAAAGCCCGCATCGAGCGCGCGACGGTGTCACGGGTTTCGGCAGGATGCGCAGAGTTGGCAATCAGCATCGCGCCGCAACTCAGCGCTCCCAACAGCAACCGGGTGACAGTCTCGGGGTCGTCGACGCGCAGCGTGCCGGCCGCCGTCGCTGCACGAAGGGCCGCGACGATGACTGCAAACGCGTAGCGCTCGTCGAGCTCGGTGTAACGGGCCACCCCCAGCACCGCTGGGCCGTCGATGATCAAGATGCGTTGCAAGTCGGATTGCAGCACGGCGCCCAGGAACTGCGTCGAAGCCTCGCGCGAGCTCATCGAGATCGTCGGATGCGCCCTGAGCTGCCTGCATGGCTACGCTCATCAACTCGGTATGCGCATCCTCGAAAACCGCCTCGAAGACCGCCGTCTTGGTGGGGAAGTGGTGGTAGAGCGCACCGGTGGTGACCCGGGCCGCGCGTGCCGGATCCTCGACTGAGGTGTCGCGAAACCCCTTCTGGCCGAACAGTTCTCGGCCCGCCCGAACCAGAGCATCCCGAGTCTGGGCGACCTGCTGGGCGCGTAGCGATGACGGTGGCGTCGGAGCAGGCATGGCTTCCCACTTCCGTGTGCTGAAACGCACCACAGCCAATTGACATAGTCATGCTATGTGAGAAAGTTGCACTATCTCCATCGCCATGCGTTGCTGGTGCTTCCCGCCGTGCTGGTGCTGGCGCCGAAATACCTACGGCCGGACCGAAGCCGCGGCCTGCACGTCAGCTTCGAGCTGCGCCTGCGAGGCGCCCCTCGCTATCGGCTCGCGGTCGACGACGCCACCGACGTGGTCGACGCAGCCGGTGAGCGCGCCGACCGTGTCATCACGGCCGATCCGGTGACTTTCCTGCTTGTCGGCTGCGGGCGGATCCCGCAGTTGTCGCAGATCGTTCGCGGCAAGCTACGTGCCGGCGGCCGTACGCCCTGGCTGGCAGCAAAATTCGGCACACTGCTCGCCAACCCGTAGCCGCGCGGGCCCACGACTGCCCGGCGAAATTCGTTACCCGCGACTATCACCTGTACGCCATTCCCCGGCTGGTCAATCGGTGGGCCGTGCCGCTGGCCAGGTGCCGATCGGATTGTCGACACAAAGGGACGCCGAATTCTCGACCAGCGAAGGCATTCCGCTGCCGGAAACCGACTAGCGCGCTGTTAAAGCGTCTGGTGGCGACCGAAGTACTTGTGGTCTTCGCTGTAACCGCCGTAGCCGCTGCCGATGTCGGAGTAATCGGCGACGAACTCGATTCCCTTGATCCACTTCACCAGTTTGAAGCCGTGCTGCAACTCGTTGCGCAACCGCAGCGGCTTGCCGTGCATGTAGGGCAGCGGCTGGTCGTTCATGTTGTAGGCCAGCATCGTCATGTGGTGGTCCATCTGTCCGATGTGGTGGGCGTTGTAGTAGATCCCGCCGGTGGCGCCAAGGCCCATCGAGTAGAACACCACCCATTTCGCTTCGGGCAGCGGTTTCACGATGTCCATGATCGTTTTCATTTGCACGCCAGCCCATTTGGCGACGCCGGACCAGGCCTGTATGCAGAAGTGCTGGCTGATCTGCTCGTGATAGGGCAGTGCCTTCAAGTCGTCGAGCGAGAACTCCATCGGGTTTTCGACGAGGCCATAAACCCGCAGCCGCCAATCCTTGAAGTCGTTCTTCTCGAGCTCTTTGTATTCGACGGTCTCCGGCAAGCGGCCGTTGCGCCAGTGGTGCGGCGAGATGTCTTTTTCGGTGAACGCGCCCGGCTTCGGGTCCAATTTCTCCAGCATGCGCTGGAAGGGCCCGACCAGCGCGTAGCCGACACGCTGCACCACTCGCGGGTGACGAATGGTGAACGGAGTGGCCCAAACCCACGCCACGGCCGTCACCACCATTGCCGCGGCGAAAAACCAGAAGCCGAGCCAGCTGTCGTCGTCGCGCGCGGCGAACATGTGGTTGAGGTTGCGCAGCGCTTCGGTGGTGAACACCAGCGTGACGTGCACCAGGATGAAGAACAGGAAGTACACCAGCACCAGGAAGTGCAGAGAGCGTGCGTGCTGAATGCTCAACCGCTTGGACAGCCAGTGCACACGCTGCGATAACGCAGGTGACATCCCCAGCCCGGTGAGCAGTGCGGCCGGCGCGGCGATGAAGACGGTGGTGAAGTAGGCCAGCACCTGTAAGCCGTTGTAGGCGACCCATCCGTTATCGGTCGGCCAATGCAGCGACAGGTACTGGATCGCCACCGATGCGGAGTTGGGGAAGACGTCCCAGCTGGTCGGCACGATGTGCCGCCACTGCCCGGTGGCGAACAGCAAAACGTAGAACACTGCGCCGTTGAGCAGCCACAAGACGTCGACCCCCAGGTGCCACCACCGAGCCAGGCCGATGGAGTGCCGAAAGCCGGGGAGCCCGAAATGCCTTGGCAACGCGACGGTGTCGGCATTAGCGGTCCAGTACTCGTCGTCCGGAACGGGTGGACCCACCCGCAGCCATTCGTCCTTGCCGGGCGTGGCGTTGCGGCTGAAATAGAGCCGCGGATGGTCACACAGGATCTGGATCCCGGTTCTGATGATGAACATCATCATGAACAGATTGAAGAAATGGGTCCAGCCGATCCACGCCGGGATGCCCGGCTTGACGCCCTTGGTGTCGGTGCCGGGGTAACGCTGGATGAATGTCTGCACCGCCGACGTGTGGTACAGGCCTTTACCGATCGCCACCGCGGCGACCAGCAGCGCGAAGCCGATCGGAATCAGCCACAGCAGGTTGAACCACTTGTCCCGGCCGACCCGCAGCTTGGGGGCGGTGGCCCGCCTGGTCAGGTCGAATCCGCCGCCATAGGTCTCCACATCGATGGTGTTCTCGGCACTATGCACCTCGCTGCGATAGTTCGGATCGAACGTCAGCGGCGTGCCGACCGCCAATGCGGTGGCGGTGCCGCGATCCGCTGCTGCAGCAGTCGCAGCTGAATCCCAATGCCCGTCAGCACCATTAACGTCCGTCGTCGTCACGCGGGTGAAGATACACGAAGAGGCCTGTGCGCCAACGTTAACAAAACGGAAACACCACAGCCTGTGAGCTTGCTGGATGCGCGATGCGCCGGCCAGTGCATCGGAGCAGTTCCGGGAACTGCTATCCGTATATTCGGACGTTTGCCCGTGTTATAACCTCGGCTCCGGTCAGAGCACCCTCTATTACTGGCACCTGCGCTGCCCGGTTTCCGCCGCCCCGATCGGGCGACCGACAGTTTGCACAGGCGCCGTCGCACATACCTGTACATGACCGTCCAGCCGCGTCAGGAAATCCGCCGTGCGCTGCAGCTTTGTCCAGTGCCGGTCATGGCATCGAAATGGCGTTGGCGACACACCAGTTTCACTCGGGCCGCGGCCGCGCCCTGGATGCAATCAGATCCATCGCCGAAGCATGAACCGCAAAGTGAGATTGGTCACATCCGGTCGCCGCCTTTCTTGCCAGCGGCACGAACCCGTCGCACGGGCCGGGTCTCGATGGCGTTGAGCGTCAACACTCGGCGACCGATTCGCCAACCGGCATCGGTGCGCTGATATTCGTCGTCGTAGCGCGCATGCCACACCACGTCGACGAGCTCATCCCCGCGTCGGTCCCAATGGTGGGCGATGCACGTGATGCGCCCGCGGGCAGCGTCTGGCCGGGGGCCGGGGTCGTAGACCTCGCCGACGATCGCATGCTCGGTCCGCAGGGTCGCGGCGACCGCGGCGCTCGCCGCCTCGATGGTGGCTCGCCCGGCGTGACGCACCACCGGCTCCAGCGTCGACGGCGGGTCAGGCACGATCAGCTCGGCGTCATGCGTGAAAAGGTTGACGACGTCGTCGAATTGGCGATCATCAATCCCGCTGGCGTAGCGGTGCACCAGATCCGAGAGTGCCGCCCGATCGGCGTCGGAGACTTTCACGTCGTCAACGCCAACCGCTGCGCGCAGGCCGACAAAACATCCTTCGCCTCTTCGATATCGGTGATCGCGGGCATACCCAGCACAATGCGGTCGGCACCCAAATCGGCAAGCCTGCCCGCGCGTTCGGCGTCGATCTTGGTGACCAGATGGCCCAGGGAAACCTCCAAACCGGCCGGGTCGCGACCGGCTGCCACCGCCTCGTCGCGCATCAGCGTCAGCAGCGACGTCAACTGCGCGCCGCTGACGCCGAGGGGCTGAAAGCCGTCGCCGAAACGGCCCGCCCGCCGTGCCGCCGCTTGGCTGTGGCCGCCGATGTGCACCGGAAGACGCGCACCCGCAACGGGTTTCGGGTAACACATGACGTCGTCGAAGTCGAAGAATTCGCCGTGATGGCTGACGCCATGCGGGTGATCTGCCCACAGCGCGCGCAGCACGGCCAACTGCTCGTCGGCCCGCCGGCCGCGACTGGTGAATGCGGACACGCACGCCTCGACCTCTTCGCGCAACCAGCCCACGCCGACGCACAGCCGAAGCCGACCACCCGAGAGCGCATCCACCGTCGCCGCTCGTTTGGCGAGCACGACGGGATGGTGGTTGGGCAACACCAGAACTCCGGTAGCCAACCCCAGCCGCGTAGTGTGGCCGGCTAAAAACGTAAGCAGCTCAAGGGGATCCGGAACTGGGCAATCGGCTGCCAAGTCGACACGCCCGGAGCTGTCGTAGGGGTAGAGGCTGTCGTAGTGGACCGCCAGCACGGTGTGCTCGGCAACTACGATCGATTCGAAACCGCAGGCTTCCACGTGCGCGGCGAAGCTCACCATCCAGCCCGGGTCCGCGGTGACCCCGGCGGCGACGGGAGCCACCACGGCGACTTTCATGGCAAGCGAAGCTAACAGGTGGGTTGCGGGGCGGTTTGAGCGCGCAGTGCCTCGGCCAACGCAGCCGCCCTCCGGTCGGTGAACACGTCCTCAAGCAGCATGGGTCGACCGTCCGGCCCGGCCAGCGGAACCCGCCAGTTGGGGTATTCATCGGTGGTGCCGGGCTGGTTCTGGGTGCGCCGGTCGCCCACCGCGTCCGTCAGCGCCAGCCCGAGCAGCCGCGACGGGGTACGGCCCAGATACCGATGCAAAGCAAGCACGACCTCTTCTTGATCCTGTTCGGGATCGGTGTGGTTATCCAGTAGCCCGACTCGGCGCAACTCAGCGAGCCATGCGTCCAACTCGCGACGATTGGCCTCCAATTCCTCTTCAACGGGCCGGGTTAGCAGGTCCAGCGAATTGCGCAGCCGCACATGATCTCCGGTCAGATAGCCGGCGGTCGGGGGCAGGTCGTGGGTGGTGACCGACGACAGGCAGTACTCCCGCCAGCGTTCTGCCGGTAATGGCATGGGGGGCCCGCCATCCTCGTCCCGGTCCAGCTCGAACCACAGGATCGAGGTGCCGAGCACGCCGCGGGCCCGCAGATAGTCGCGGACCCACCGCTCGACGGTGCCCAGGTCCTCGCCCACCACCAGCGCACCGGCCCGGTGTGCCTCGAGCGCGACGATGCCGAGCATCGCCTCGTGGTCGTAGCGCACATAAGTGCCCTCGGTGGGCGGTGCGCCGCGCGGGATCCACCACAGCCGAAACAGCCCGATGATGTGGTCGATGCGCACGCCGCCGGCATGCCGCAGCACCGCGCGGATCAGCGCGCGGAACGGTTCGTACTCGTGCTCTTCGAGGCGGTCCGGCCGCCACGGCGGCTGTGACCAGTCCTGGCCGAGTTGGTTGAACTCGTCCGGGGGTGCGCCCGCCGTCACGCCAAGCGCCAGCACGTCTTGCAGCGCCCAGGCGTCGGCGCCGTCGGGATGCACGCCGACGGCCAGGTCATGCATGATGCCCAGCCCCATCCCGGCCCGTACCGCCTGCGACTGCGCAGCGGCGAGCTGCTCATCGAGTTGCCACTGCAGCCAGCGGTGAAAGTCCACGGCGCGACGATGGTTCCTGACGAAATCGGCGACTCCCGCAGCGGCGGGATGCTGTAAGGATTCGGGCCATTGATGCCAGCCACCGCCGTAGCGCTCCGCCAGCGCACACCAGGTGGCGAAGTCATCGAGGGCGGTGCCCTCGCGAGCGCAGAACGCCGCATAAGCCAGCTCGCGTCCCGCCGACCGTGGTACCCGGTACACCTGCTTGAGTGCCCGGCGCTTGGCCGCCCACGCGGTGTCCCGGTCGATCAGCTCCGATTTGTCGGCGCCCTGCTGGACCTGCGCGCGCTGCCGCCATACTCGGCCACGCTTGCGCAGATAGGCGAATTCCGGGATGGCCTCGACGCGAAGGTAGAGCGGGTTGACGAAGCGCCGGGACGCCGGCAGATACGGCGAGGGTTCCATGGGCTTGGTGGGCGTGGCTGCGTGCAGTGGGTTGACCAGCACATACCCCGCACCGTGCTTCGACGCCGACCACACTGCGAGGTCGGTCAGATCTGTGAGATCGCCGACGCCCCAAGATCGTTCGGACCGCACGCTATAGAGCTGGGTGGCTAGCCCCCAGGTGCGGCGAGTGCCGAGCCGGGCGGGGATTCCCAGCCATTCGGGCGTCGCGATCAGCGCTGTGTCGGCCTCGAGCTCGCCCGAACGCAGATGCAGCCGGTGGTAACCGAGCGGCAGATCGGTGGGCAGCACGAAGCTGGCTTCGCCGATCGAGCGGCCGTCGATATCGAACGGTGCGGTGAAGTTGTCGACCTGTCGCAAGCCGCGGCGCACGGTGCCGTCCTCCAGCTGCAGCCACACCTCGGCAGGATCGCCGTGGGTGACGTGCGCCCAAAACCGAGTCTCGGCGCCGGCGCGCGCGACGATCGTGGCCGGCAGCGGACGTGACCAATACGAACGTTCGTGCACATTCAGCGCAGCCCTCCGGTCCTGCTCGGTGGCGGCCCCGACGCCGAAGGCCCCGAGCACGGCCACCAACGTGCTTTCGGGAATGGCGAGGTTGCGACCAGCCCAATCCTCGTACTCGGTGGCGATGCCGAACTTTTCGGCAAGTTCGACCAACGACGGCGCGGGCTCAGTCATGAGCCCATCTTGCTTGGCTGCCGCCGGGGGTCGTGCAAGGGGCCGAAACGAAGCCGTCCAAATACAGCCAAGCACTGTTTGCTTGGCGGACACCCCACCGTCATGTCGGCGTCACCCAACATTCCGGCTGGCTAGGCGCTAAGCGCCGACTGCGATTCGCCGAGCCAACTTTGCTATCCACGGCTACGATGCCCAGTGAAGGCGCGACTAATTCAGCGGGGGATATGACTACTGATAGCACGGTGGTGCACGCCACTGTGAGCTCGGCGCGAGACGCCGTCGACAGAACCGGCAACGGAGACGTCGTCGCGTGGCGAGGTCGGTGGGGGTGCCTTACGGTTAGCGATGTAAATGACGCCACGGCAGGTGCCGAGGCATTCCGTCGGACGGGGATTGCGACCCAAAGTGCCATCTAATTCAGAACGCGGGCAGCACAGGTCGGGCTACGGCCTGGGATTGTCGACCCGCACCCAGGTCACCGGTTATCAGTTTCTGGCTCGTCGTACCGCACAGGCATTGACGCGGTGGCGGGTGCGCATGGAGGTCGAACCGGGCCGCCGTCAAATCTTGGCGGTGGTGGCCTCTGTGACTGCGGCGGCGGTGATTTGCCTCGGCGCGCTGCTGTGGTCGTTCATTAACCCGTCCGGCCAGATGGGGGAGTCGCCGATCATCGCCGACCGCGACTCAGGGGCGCTCTATGTGCGGGTGGGCGACACCTTGTATCCAGCGTTGAACTTGGCGTCGGCGCGGCTGATTGCGGGGCGAGCCGAAAACCCGCACAAGGTGCGGTCAGGCCAGATCGCCGAGCAGCCGCACGGGCCCTTGGTGGGCATTCCCGGCGCGCCGTCGGATATTTCGGCGACAAGTCCGACGTCGTCGTCGTGGCTGGTGTGCGACTCGGTGACGGCGGCGCAGGGTGTGGGTGCGCCGGCCTCCGTTACGGTAACGGTGATCGACGGCACCCCCGACCTATCGGGTCGCCGGCACGTCCTCAGCGGCTCGGACGCAGTGGTGCTGCGCTACGGCAACGACACGTGGGTCATCCGGCAGGGGCGCCGGTCACGTATCGACGCGGCCAACCGCGCGGTGTTGTTGCCGTTGGGATTGACGCCCGAGCAGGTCAAGCAGGCCAGCCCGATGAGCCGGGCGCTCTACGACGCGCTGCCCGTAGGCCCGGAACTGGTGGTGCCGAAGGTGCCCGACACCGGTAGCAAAGCAGACTTTCCCGGCGCCCCCGCGCCCGTGGGCGCTGTGCTCGTCACACCACAAATCAGTGGGCCCCAACAATATTCGGTGGTGTTGCCGGACGGCGTGCAGACCATTTCACCGATCGTGGCCCAGATTCTGCAGAACGCAGGCACCCCGTCAGGTAGCACGCCGGTAGTGGTGGCGCCGGCGACACTGGCGAAAATGCCGGTGGTCCACGGACTGGATATGTCGGCCTACCCGGACAGCCCGCTGAACGTGGTGAACATGAAGGAGAACCCGGCGACCTGCTGGTGGTGGGAGAAGACCACCGGCGAAGAACGCGCCCGCGTCCAGGTGGTGTCGGGGCCGACGGTGCCGGTCGGCACCGAGGACACCAACAAGGTGGTCTCGCTGGTGAAGGCCGACAACTCCGGCCGCGAAGCAGACCGGGTCTATTACGGCCCGAACTACGCCAACTTCGTCGTGGTCACCGGGAACGATCCGGCGGCGTCGACAGCCGAATCGCTATGGTTGTTATCGAAATCCGGGGTGCGCTACGGCGTGGACAATTCGCGTGAGGCACGCACTGCCCTGGGATTGACCTCCGGCCCGAGCCCGGCACCGTGGGTGGCGCTGCGGCTGCTGGCTCCCGGTCCGATGCTGTCGCGCCAGGACGCGCTGGTGCGCCACGACACACTCCCGACCGACACGAACCCTGCTGAATTGGCGGTACCGAAGTGAAACAAGGATTCGCACGACCGACGCCCGAGCGCGCGCCGGTGGTGAAGCCGGAGAACATCGTCCTGCCGACGCCGTTGAGCGTTCCGCCACCGGAAGGCAAACCATGGTGGCTGGTCGTGGTCGGCGTCTTGGTGGTCGGCCTGTTGGTCGGCATGGTCGGCATGACAGTGGCCAGCGGGTCGCGGCTGTTCCTGGGGGCCGGCGCCATCTTTCCGATCTTCATGATCGGTGGTGTGGCGATGATGATGTTCGGCGGCCGATTCGGCGGCCAACAGCAGATGAGCAGACCCAAGCTCGACGCGATGCGCGCCCAGTTCATGCTGATGCTCGACATGCTGCGCGACACCGCCCAAGAGTCGGCCGACAGCATGGACGCCAACTACCGCTGGTTCCACCCGGCGCCGACGACGCTGGCGGCAGCGGTCGGCTCGTTCCGGATGTGGGAGCGCCAGCCCGACGGCAAAGACCTCAATTTCGGGGTCGTGCGCGTCGGGGTCGGTATGACGCGGCCCGAGGTGACCTGGGGTGAACCCCAGAACATGCCGACCGACATCGAGCTGGAGCCGGTGACCGGTAAGGCGCTGCAGGAGTTCGGCCGCTACCAAAGTGTCGTATACAACCTGCCCAAGATGGTGTCGCTGCTCGTCGAGCCCTGGTACTCACTGGTCGGTGACCGCGAGCAGGTGCTGGGGCTGGCGCGTGCGATCATCTGCCAGCTGGCGTTCTCACACGGACCAGACCACGTCCAGATGATCGTCGTCACCTCAGACCCCGACCGGTGGGATTGGGTGAAATGGATTCCGCACTTCGGCGATCCACGACGCCGCGATGCCGCCGGCAACGCGCGGATGGTGTACACGTCGGTGCGTGAGTTCGCCGCCGAGCAAGCCGAGTTGTTCGCCGGCCGTGGCTCTTTCACTCCGCGGCACGCCAGCTCGTCGGCGGAGACGCCCACGCCGCACCACGTGATCATCGCTGACATCGAAGACCCGCAGTGGGAATACGTCATCAGCTCCGACGGCGTCGACGGTGTGACGTTCTTCGACCTCACCGGTTCGCCGCTGTGGACGACCGTGCCGCAGCGGGTGCTGCGGTTCACCGACAGCGCCGGCGTGATCGAGACGCTGCCCCGCGACCGCGACACCTGGATGGTGATCGACGACAACGCATGGTTCTTCGCGCTGGCCGACTGCATGACCGAGGCCGACGCCGAACAGTTCGCTCAGCAGATGGCGCACTGGCGACTCGCAGAAGCCTATGAGGAGATCGGTCAGCGGGTTGTGCAGCTGGGCGCCCGAGACATCCTGTCCTACTACGGAATTGACGATGCGGGCGAGATCGACTTCAACTCGCTGTGGAGCGGCCGTCGCGACTTGCTCAGTCGATCACGGTTGCGGATACCGTTCGGCAATCGCGCCGACAACGGCGAGCTGCTGTTCTTGGACATGAAGTCGCTGGACGAGGGCGGCGACGGCCCGCACGGCGTGATGTCGGGAACCACCGGCTCGGGTAAGTCGTCGCTGGTGCGCACGGTGATCGAGTCGTTGATGCTGGCGCATCCGCCCGAAGAGTTGCAGTTCGTGCTGGCCGACCTCAAAGGTGGGTCGGCGGTCAAGCCGTTCGACGGGGTGCCGCACGTCTCGCGGATCATCACCGACCTGGAGGACGACCAGGCGCTGATGGAGCGCTTCCTGGAGGCGATGTGGGGCGAGATTGCCCGCCGCAAGGAGATTTGCTTTTCCGCCGGTGTCGACGGTGCCAAGGAATACAACGAGCTGCGCTCCAGGATGCAGGCCCGCGGCCAGGACATGCCGCCGCTGCCGATGCTGGTGGTGGTCATCGACGAGTTCTACGAATGGTTCCGCATCATGCCGACCGCTGTCGACGTTCTCGACTCGATCGGCCGCCAGGGCCGCGCCTACTGGGTGCACCTGATGATGGCGTCGCAGACCATCGAGAGCCGAGCCGAAAAGCTCATGGAGAACATGGGTTATCGGCTGGTGCTGAAAGCGCAGACCGCGGGCGCCGCACAGGCGGCCGGCGTGCCGAACGCGGTGAACCTGCCGGCGCAGGCCGGTCTGGGGTACTTCCGCAAGAGCGGCGACGAGATCATCCGGTTCCAGGCCGAGTACCTCTGGCGTGATTACCGCCGCGGCTTGTCACTCGACGGCGAGGAGCAAGCGCCGCTGACGCACACCATTGACTACATCCGCCCGCAGCTGTTCACCACGGCATTCACTCCGATCGAGGTGAGTGTCGGCGGGCCGAACGGCCAAAGCGCGCTTCCCGAGGTCGTCGACGGTGAGGTGCTCAACGGCCGCCGTGACGGCGAGGGCGAGGAAGAAGAAGAGGCGCTCAGAATTCCCAAAGTCGGCACCGTGATCATCGACCAGCTGCGCCAAATCGACTTCGAGCCTTACCGACTGTGGCAACCGCCGCTGGATGTGCCGCTGCCGATCGACGAACTGGTGAACCGCTTCCTGGGCCGACCGTGGCAGCAAGACTACGGCACCGTCAAGAATTTGGTGTTCCCGATCGGCATCATCGACCGCCCCTACAAGCACGACCAGCCCCCGTGGACGGTCGACACCTCCGGGGCCGGCGCGAACGTGCTGATCTTGGGTGCCGGTGGTTCGGGTAAGACGACCGCGTTGCAGACCCTGATTTGCGCGGCCGCGCTGACTCACACGCCTGAGCAAGTTCAGTTCTACTGCCTGGCCTATAGCGGCACGGCGTTGACCACAGTGGCCGGTCTGCCGCACGTTGGCGGGGTCGCCGGCCCGACCGATCCCTACGGTGTGCGTCGCAC
>NZ_CAXUCH010000128.1:11840-12182 GCF_964249325.1 uncultured Mycobacterium sp.
ACCGCCGACCGGGAATCGGACCTGCGGCCCGCGGTGCGAAGCGGCTTCGGATCTCGGGTCGAGTTGCGCCTGGCCGCGGTCGAGGACGCCAAGCTGGTGCGCTCCCGCTTCGCCAAAGACGTTCCGCCCAAACCCGGTCGCGGCATGGTCGCGGTCAACTATGTGCGCCTCGACAGCGATCCGCAGGCTGGGCTGCACACCTTGGTGGCACGCCCAGCGCTGGGTACCACGCCACGGGCAGTGTTCGAGTCCGACAGCGTGGCGGCCGCAGTCCGGCAGCTGGCTGTCGGCGAGGCGCCTCCGGTCCGCAGGCTGCCTGCCCGGTTCGGGTTGGAGCAGGTG
>NZ_CAXUCH010000129.1:0-11809 GCF_964249325.1 uncultured Mycobacterium sp.
ACCCCGCCCATGTCGCCGTGTCGGCGTCCAGCCCGTCGCCGTCCACCAGCACCTGCGCGATCGCCTCGGCCGACGGGGTTACCAGCGCGACATGACGGCACCGGGACCGCAGCGTGATCGCGATGTCCTCGGGGTCCACCGACGGCGCGCACAGCAGAAACACCGTCGACGGCGGCGGTTCTTCGACCACCTTGAGCAGCGCGTTGGCCGCCCCTTCGGTCAGCCGGTCGGCGTCTTCGATCAGCACGATCTGCCAGCGCCCGGTGCTGGGGCGCCGCGAGGCGATCTGCACGATGGCCCGCATCTCGTCCACGCCGATCGACAGGCCTTCGGGGATCACCCGTCGAACGTCGGCGTGGGTGCCGGCCATCGTCGTCGTGCACGCGCGGCACTCTGCGCAGCCCGGAACACCGTCGGACGTGCACTGCAGCGCCGCCGCGAAACACAGCGCCGCCACCGAGCGCCCCGAACCGGGCGGACCGGTGATAAGCCAGGCATGCGACATGGCCGCCTTGTGAGCCGAATCACCGCGGGCCGCCTGCGCGGCGGCCACCAGCTCGGCTTCCACGGCCTGCTGGCCCACCAACCGCGCAAAAACCCCTGGCATCACCGGCAACAGTACTGGTCACCGCCGACACAACCCGCGGCGCAACGTGCATTTTGGTTGCCGCTAAGTCCCCGCTGCCCGATACGGTTGGTCCGTGAGCACCGCATGGGCACAGCGCGGGCGGATCAGCGCGTTCCTCCGCTGGCTGGTGCGCACGCCGTGGCCGCTGCTCACGCTGAGCATGCTGCAGGCCGACATTATCGGGGCGCTGCTCGTGCTCGGCTTTCTCCGTTACGGCCTGCCGCCCGAGGACCGTATCGAGCTGCAAGATCTGCCCCGGGCCAATTTGTTGCTTTTCGCGATCACGCTGGTCGTGCTGGTCGCTGCCGGGTTTTCGGTGAGTGTGCGGCTCCTGGTGCCGGTATTCCGGTGGCAGCGCCGCGACGGGCTGCTCGCCGACACCGACCCGGCCGCCACCGAGCTGGCCCGCAGCAGGGCGCTGCGGATGCCGTTCTACCGCGTGCTGATCAGCATGTGCTACTGGTGCGTGGGCGGTGTGGTGTTCATCGTCGCCAGTTGGCGGAAGACCAGCCACCTGGCACCGGTAGCGGGCGTCGCCGTCGCCCTGGGCGCCACCGCGACCGCCATCATCGGTTACCTGCAGGCCGAGCGGGTACTGCGGCCGGTCGCGGTGGCCGCATTGCGCGGCGGCGTGCCGGAGAACGTACGGGCACCCGGCGTCATCCTGCGCCAATTGCTGACCTGGGCGTTGTCGACCGGCGTGCCGCTGCTGGCCATCGTGTTGGCCGTCGTGGCCGACAAAGCGTCGTTTCTGCACGGGCCACCCGAAAAGCTGCTTAACCCGATCCTGCTGATGGCCCTGCTCGCCTTGTTCATCGGGCTGGCCAGCACCCTGCTGGTGGCCATGTCGATCGCCGATCCGCTGCGCCAGCTGCGCTGGGCCCTCGGCGAGGTGCAACGCGGGAACTACAACGCGCACATGCAGATCTACGACGCCAGCGAACTGGGCCTGCTGCAGGCCGGGTTCAACGACATGGTGCGCGACCTGGCCGAGCGGCAACGCTTGCGTGACCTGTTCGGCCGCTACGTCGGCGAAGACGTCGCCCGGCGCGCCTTGGAGCGCGGTACCGAGCTGGGCGGCCAGGAACGCGACGTCGCCGTGCTGTTCGTCGACATGGTCGGCTCGACTCATCTCGCCGCGACCCGCCCGCCCAGCGAAGTCGTCAACCTGCTCAACGAGTTCTTCCGGGTGGTCGTGGAAACCGTCGGCCGCCACGGCGGGTTCGTCAACAAATTCCAGGGCGATGCCGCGCTGGCGATCTTCGGCGCACCCATCGAGCACCCCGACGCTTCCGGCGGGGCGCTAGCTGCGGCCCGGGAACTGCACGACGCGCTGTTGCCAGTGCTGGGTTCGCTGGAATTCGGCATCGGGGTGTCGGCCGGCCGAGCCATCGCCGGCCACATCGGTGCGCAGGCCCGATTCGAATACACGGTGATCGGCGACCCGGTCAACGAGGCAGCCCGGCTCACCGAGCTGGCCAAGCTCGAGGAGGGTCACGTGCTGGCGTCGGCGATCGCCGTCAGCGGTGCGCTGGACGCCGAAGCCTTGTGCTGGGATGTCGGCGAGGTGGTCGAGTTGCGTGGGCGCACGGCGCCCACTCAGCTAGCCCGGCCGCTGAATCTTGCTGCGCCCGAAGAGGTTTCCAGTGAGGAAAGGTCGCTGCATAGCCGGTAGCCGGCTCAGCAGACCACTTTCGGTCAGGCCGGCCACTGCTGTTGCCGAGGCGGTGGCGCGGCGCCCGGCTGTCCGTCCGCATCGAAGCGCTGGCGCAGCTGGTCGCGCAGTGCCGTGATGGTGGCGTAGCTGGCTTCTGCCGTTGCCTCGGAGACGACGCCGGCCAGTCCGCTCACGATATGGGCGCCCAGCTCACGCAACTTGACGTTGGTCTCCTGGGACAGCCTTTTCAGGACACCGAACGCCTGGTCGGAGTTGAGGTTGAAGTCCTGCATGAGCATGCCCTTGGCCTCTTCGATCACCCGCAGGCTCTCCAGCTGCTGCTCGCGCTGGACGAGTTGTTCACGCAACTGCGCGATCTCGCGCAACTGCCCGACGTCCTCGCTGCCGGCGCTGGAGGGCAGTCCCGCTGCCACGGTGGGATAGACCGCGATGTCGTAGCTCAGCCCACCGGTGCGCAGCGAACGCAGCGCCCCTCCCCGGGCGACGATGCGCACCTCGACGGCATTGGTGGTGTCATCGTGAATTGCCGCGCGTATGTCGACACCGGCCGTGGTGACCAGGCCGATCTCGGTGACGTCGAGGACCATCAACTCTGGCCGGCGGCTGACCAGCAGCTCGGCAACCGCAGCCGACAGTTGCGGGGCAGTGGTCTCGTCGAGGTCACCAGCGACGTGCACCCAAACGGCAAAGCCGAAGCGAGCTATCGCTTGCCCGCCTTCTTCGCCGGGACCTTGCGGGTGGTCCGCTTGACTGTCCGCTTGACCGGCCCGCGGGCCCGCCGGTCGGCGAGCAGCTCGGCGGCGCGCTCGTCGGTGAGCGACAACACGTCATCGCCCTTGCGCAAGCTGGCGTTGGTCTCCCCGTCGGTGACATACGGCCCGAACCGACCCTCCTTGACCACCATCTGCCGACCCGAGGCCGGGTCGGTTCCGAGTTCACGCAGCGGCGGCGCCGAAGCGCTTTGGCGGCCACGGCGTTTGGGTTCGGCGTAGATTTTCAGCGCTTCGCCGAGCGTGATGGTGAAAATCTGATCTTCCGTCCCCAGCGAGCGAGAGTCGTTGCCGCGCTTGAGGTATGGACCGTAGCGGCCATTCTGTGCGGTGATCTCCTCGCCCGTCTGGGGGTCGACGCCGACAACCCGCGGCAGGGACAGCAGTTTCAGCGCATCCTCGAGGGTGACGGTCTGCAAATCCATGCTGCGCAGCAGCGAACCGGTACGCGGTTTGGGACGGGTAGGCTTCTTGCCCTTCTTGGCCGGAGCACCGTCGTCGTCGGGCTCCTCGGGCAGGATCTCGGTGACATACGGCCCGTACCGGCCCTCCTTGGCGACGATCTCATGACCCGTCTCCGGGTCGACACCAAGCACCCGGCCCTCTTGCGGGGTCGCGAACAGTTCCTCGGCCTTCTCTAGGGTCAGCTCGTCTGGGGTGAGCGTGCCGTTGAGGTTGGCCCGCTGCGGGGTGAGCTCGCCGTCCTCACCGACCACCATGCGCTCCAGGTAGGGCCCGTTCTTACCCACCCGCACATAGACCGGACGGCCTTGCGCATCGTCAAACAGCTTGATGGAGTTGACTTCGCGGGCGTCGATGCCTTCCAGGTTGACGCCGACGAGCTTCTTCAACCCGCCGGAACGCGCTACCGACTCCGGCACGCCGTGGTCGCCGCCGAAGTAGAAGTTGGAAAGCCAGGCGGTGCGGTGCTCGTGGCCGGCAGCGATCTCGTCGAGTTCGTCTTCCATCGCCGCGGTGAAGTCGTAGTCGACGAGCCGGCTGAAGTGCTGTTCCAGCAGACCTGTGACGGCGAACGCCACCCACGACGGGACCAGCGCGCTGCCTTTCTTGTGCACGTAGCCGCGGTCCTGGATGGTCTTGATGATCGAGGAATACGTCGACGGGCGCCCGATGCCCAGCTCTTCGAGCGCTCGGACCAGCGACGCCTCGGTGTAGCGCGGCGGCGGGTTGGTCGCGTGCTGATCCGGGGTCACCTCGGTGGCGTCGAGCCGCTGCCCTTCGCTGAGGTGCGGCAGGCGCCGCTCGGCGTCGTCGGCCTCACCGCCGGCCAGCTCGTCGACCGTTTCCACGTAGGCCTTCAAGAACCCGGGGAAGGTGATGGTGCGCCCGCTCGCCGAGAACACCACCTGCCGATCACCGGACTCACCGGTGATCCGCAGGCTCAGCGTTGTGCCGCGCGCGTCGGCCATCTGGGACGCCACCGTGCGCTGCCAGATCAGCTCGTAAAGCCGGAACTCATCATCAGCGACGCCGTCGCGACGCACCGCGTCCGGTGTGGCGAATGTCTCACCGGCGGGGCGTATGGCCTCGTGCGCCTCCTGGGCGTTTTTGACCTTGCGGGTGTACTGCCGCGGCGACGGGGAAACGTACTCCTCGCCGTAGAGCTGGCGCGCCTGGGTGCGGGCAGCGTTGATTGCCGACTCCGACAGCGTCGTCGAGTCGGTACGCATATAAGTGATGTAGCCGTTCTCGTAGAGCCGCTGCGCGACGCTCATCGTCCGTTCTGCGGAGAATCGCAGCTTGCGGCCCGCCTCCTGCTGCAGCGTCGAGGTCATAAACGGCGGATACGGCTTGCGGGTGTAGGGCTTCTCCTCCGCCGACGCCACAGTCAGCTGCCCGCCGCGTAAGCCCTCGGCGATCCCGCCGGCGCTGGCCTGGTCCAGCACCACTACCTCGTCTGGTTTGCGCAAGGCGCCCGAAGAGTCGAAATCGCGGCCGGTGGCCACGCGCAAGCCGTCCACGCTGCTGAGCCGAGCGTTGAAGGTGGGCGGGGTGGCGCTGGGGTCAGAGACGCTGGCGTCCAGCTCGGCGACGACATCCCAGTATTCGGCGCTGCGGAACGCCATCCGCTCGCGTTCGCGCTGCACGATGATGCGGGTGGCCACCGACTGCACCCGGCCCGCCGACAGCTTGGGGGCGACTTTCTTCCACAGCACTGGGCTAACCTCGTAGCCGTACAGCCGGTCCAGGATGCGGCGGGTCTCTTGGGCGTCGACCAGGTCGTTGTCCAGGTCGCGGGGATGTTCGGCGGCCGCGCGGATAGCCGGTTCGGTGATCTCGTGAAACACCATCCGTTTGACCGGTATGCGCGGCTTGAGCGTCTCGAGCAGGTGCCAGGCGATGGCTTCGCCCTCGCGGTCGCCGTCCGTGGCCAGATACAGCTCGTCGGCGTCTTTGAGCCGGGCCTTGAGCTCGTTGACGGTGCTCTTCTTGTCTGGGCTGATGATGTAGAGCGGTTCGAAGTCGGCGTCTACGTTGACGCCGAGCCGGGCCCACGGCTCGGATTTGTACTTTGCGGGCACGTCCGCGGCGGCGCGCGGCAGGTCGCGGATATGACCCCGTGAGGACTCGACGATGTAGTCGGAGCCCAGGTAGCCGGCTAGTTTGCGCGCTTTGGTGGGCGACTCGACGATGACGAGTCGCCGCGCGCTGCCATTTCTGCCGTTGCTGCGGCCACCGTTAGCCAACTGTGGTTACGCTCCATCTCTGTTCCTAGTCCTGCGGGATCGAGCAGCCGGCCACCGTTGAAACCTGTCCCTCAATCCTTAGGACAACTGACAATGTGGCACCCGCAGCCAGCCGACGCAAACCGACTCCCCGGCGCTGGTGCTTTGGCTTACCCGTATACCCCTTCTGCCCGGCTCCTCCTCAGACCGCTGGGCGGCCCCCCACGTCGCCGGGCTAAATGCGAGGCCACTGCGACAACGCCTGGGGATCGTCGGGCGGTTCCCCGACGTTTTCTACGAGGCGCGACAGCCGCCGCCGGCCACTGATCCGCAACGCCGGCCGGCTACCGCGGGTGCCGATCAGCGTCGGCGCGATGCCGACCCGCATCAGCGCTGACGCAAGTGGCGAATGGGTGTCGGGCGCGTGTGGGTCCAGGCCCAGCACGTAGCGGTCGGCCTCCGGGCTGCCGGCCGCCAGCGTCCATGCCCGCAGCTCCCGGGGCCCCGGCAACCACGATGGTGGCACGGTCTTGACCGCGCCCCGGGTCCAGTCAGCAGCAAGGGCCCGCAGGCGCGGGTCGACGGCTGTCCGCACCAGGGGGGTGTCCTCCTCGGTGCGGGTGATTTCCGGCGCCAAACCGACTTCGTCGATCATCTCGGCCAGCGCCACGGCACGCCAGTACTCGTCGACCACGACCGACAGCCGGGCACCAGAGCCGACGACCACGACCTGACCAGGAGCCGCCAGCACTCCGGTGAGGTCGGCGACCGCGGGCGGCACCGACTCCGCCGAGAAGAAGGACAGCTGGCTCACGTCACCGACAGTAAGCCGCGCCCGGCGACGACGAGCGCCGGGACACGGCGCGAGAAGGAGCCGGGCCATCGAGCTGCCGCAGTGCGCCTTCGCCGCAACAGCGCGATGCGTCGCAGGTCAATGCCGGGCCGACGATCGCCCGGGCAGCGAGAAACCCCCGGCTAGGTCCGGTAAGCGGACTTGGCCGGGGGTCTGCGAGAGACTTTCCCTTAGATGGAGCGGACGCCGGTGGCTTGCGGCCCCTTGGGGCTTTGGCCGACCTCGAATTCGACTCGCTGATTCTCCTCAAGCGTCCGGAAGCCCGTTCCCTGGATTTCCGTGTAGTGGACGAACACGTCGGCCGAACCGTCCTCGGGGGCGATGAAGCCGAATCCTTTCTCCGCGTTGAACCACTTCACAGTTCCCTGTGGCATTTCTTGATCTTTCCTTCTCTTCTTGGGTGCGGTGCACCGTTTTTCGGTGCCCGGGCCTGCTGTGACCGCCATACCTCTCGGAGTCGCTCGGAACTTCACCCGACCTACACCCTCGCAGGAACCGCGGCCGCAACGTCGATCCTGCGAATGTTTGACACGTACACAGAAGCTGCGACCGCCAACAGTCAACCATGTTCGTCGCTCCAGCGACAGCTTCTGTTGATCAATTCGCCCAACCGGGTGGTGAACAATGCTGTTGAGACGTAGTCGGAGGAGGAACACGTGACGTTCGGCAGCGAACTGCTCGCCGCCGTAGTCGCCGGCGTCGAGCCGGGCGAGCAGCCGCTGCGCCATGTCGCCGAGCTACCACCGCAGAGTGGCCAGCCGCACAGCTGGCCGACCTGGGCGCAGCCGGAGGTGATTCGCGCGTTCAACGCTCGCGGCATCAGCTTGCCGTGGACGCACCAGTATCGCGCCGCGGAATTGGCGCATGCGGGCCGTCACGTGGTGGTCAGCACCGGCACCGCCTCCGGCAAATCGCTGGCCTATCAGCTTCCCGTCCTCAGCGCCCTGCTGAGCGACCCACGAGCCCGGGTGCTGTACCTGTCGCCGACGAAAGCGCTCGGCCACGACCAGCTGCGTACGGCGCATGCATTGACCGGAGCGATTCCGCGATTGGGTGACGTCGCGCCCACCGCCTACGACGGCGACAGTCCCGCGGAGGTGCGCCGCTTCGCGCGGGAGCGCTCCCGGTGGCTGTTTTCCAATCCCGACATGGTTCATCTGTCGATATTGCGCAACCATGCCCGCTGGGCGGTGTTCCTGCGCGGGCTGCGGTTCGTGGTGGTTGACGAATGCCATTACTACCGCGGCATTTTCGGTTCGAACGTGGCGATGGTGCTGCGCCGCCTGCTGCGGCTGTGTGCGCGCTACTCTGCTCATTCCGAATCCACGCCGACCTTTGTCTTCGCCAGCGCGACGACGGCTTCGCCTGGCGCGACGGCCGCCGAACTCATCGGTCAACCGGTCGAGGAGATCACCGTCGACGGCTCCCCACAGGGTGCACGCACGGTCGCATTGTGGGAGCCCGCCTTGCGCGCCGATTTAACCGGTGAGAACGGCGCCCCGGTGCGCCGCTCCGCCGGTGCTGAGGCGGCGCGGCTCATGGCTGACCTTGTCGCCGAAGGGGCGCGGACCCTGACGTTCGTGCGGTCGCGCCGCGGGGCGGAGTTGACCGCGCTGGCCGCCCGATCCCGGCTGGCTGACATCGCACCGGAGTTGGCCGAGAAAGTGGCGTCCTACCGGGCGGGTTATCTCGCCGAGGACCGTAGCGCCCTCGAACAGGCGCTGGCCGAAGGCCAGTTACGCGGCATGGCCACCACCAACGCGCTGGAGTTGGGCATCGATATCGCGGGCCTGGACGCGGTGGTGCTCGCCGGCTTCCCGGGCACGGTCGCCTCCTTCTGGCAGCAGGCGGGACGGTCCGGACGGCGCGGACAGGGCGCCCTGATCGTGCTGGTAGCCCGCGATGATCCGCTGGACACCTACCTGGTGCACCACCCGTCGGCGCTGCTGGACAAGCCAATCGAACGGGCGGTGATCGACCCAGCCAACCCGTATATTCTCAGCTCCCAATTACTCTGCGCCGCCACAGAAATGCCCCTTGAGGAAAGCGAAGTCCGCGCTTTCGGCGCCGGAGCGGTGGCTAACAAGCTGGTCGACGACGCAATGCTGCGCCACCGCTACGGCAAGTACTTCCCCTCGCCGGGGCTGGATCCGCACGCCGCGGTCGACATCCGGGGGCCCACAGACGGCCAGGTCGTCATCGTCGAGGCGGACACCGGGCGGCTGCTGGGCACCGCCGGTGCCAGCCAGGCCCCGGCCTCGGTGCATCCAGGAGCGGTATACCTGCATCAGGGCGACAGTTATGTCGTCGATTCGCTTGACATCGAGGGCGGGATCGCGTTCGTCCACGCCGAGGATCCGGGATACGCCACGTTCGCGCGGGAAGTCACCGACATCGCGGTCACCGGCCAGGGTGAGCGCATGGCTTTCGGGCCGGTCACGCTCGGCTTGGTGCCGGTGACCGTCACCAACCAGGTCGTCGGTTACCTGCGCCGCCGACTCAACGGGGAAGTCATCGACTTCATCGAGCTTGATATGCCGGCCCACACCCTGCCCACGACCGCGGTCATGTATACGGTCACCCCAGAGGCATTGGCGCACAACGGTATCGATGCGCCGCGAATCCCCGGCGCGTTACACGCAGCCGAGCACGCAGCGATTGGGCTGCTCCCGCTGGTGGCCAGCTGCGACCGGGGCGACATCGGCGGGCTGTCTGCCGCAGTCGGTCCCGACCCGCTGGCTGGGCTGCCCAGTGTTTTTGTGTACGACGGCTATCCGGGCGGGGCCGGGTTCGCCGAACGTGGATTTCACCAGGCGAGCACCTGGCTGAGCGCGACCGCCGCGGCTATCGAATCGTGTGAGTGCCCCACCGGCTGCCCGTCATGTGTGCAGTCGCCGAAATGTGGCAGCGGCAACCAACCGCTGGACAAAGCGGGTGCGATCCGCGTGTTGCGGTTGGTGGTCGCCGCGTTGACTCGCGATGACGACCGACCCCTCGACGGTCGACATCCACGGGTATGGCGGTAGCCGTGAGCAAACGCTTTGGTCACTGGTTGCGGACATGCCGAACATGCGACGCCGCGCGACGAACGGTCGGACAACGCGATCCGTTCCCAATCCCGACGGCTCGGGTGCAGCAGGAACGTACCCTTCCGCCACGATATGCGCAAGTCATTGGCCGAATTCGGCGCTCGGAAAGTCGTTGGACTGGCGTCAATAATGCGCGATACGGGCGTGTAACAGCGGTACAGTCGTCGATATGGCCAGGGACTGGCTACTCGTTGAGACACTGGGCAACCAACCGGCCGTCGTCGCGCAGGGATCACTTCTGAGAAACCTGGTGCCGATTACCGCCTTCTTGCGGCGCAATCCCCATCTCGCCGCGATCCGCACAGCGATCGCCGAATCAGTGCAAAGCGGCGAGCGCCTGGCCAGTATCACGCCCAAGAGCAACTGGGTGATCCGCACCGAACCGATAGTGATGTCCGATGGCCGCGTGCATGGTGTGCATGTCTGGAGTGGCCCTGCCGACGCCGAACCACCCGAGCGGCCGATCCCCGGCCCGTTGAAATGGGACCTCACTCTGGGCGTGGCCACAGACACCCGTGAGTCGCTGATCAACAATGGCAAGAACCCCGACGTCGAACCCACGCATGGCCGGACATTCGCGGAGAATTGGCCGTCGCGCGATCTCAAACCCAACGAAGGCAAGGTTCTCGCGCTGGCGGTCAAGGCAAAAGCGGGCCAGACGTTGTGCAACGTCTGGGAAGGCACCGATTGGCAGGGCAAGCCGATCAGGGTGGGCTTCGTCGCCCGCAATGCGCTGGAAGCCGGAGCTGACGGCCGCGACCACCTGATCGCTCGGGGCATGAACTGGCGTGCCGCCCCGGAAAGCGGCGAAGAGTCCGGCGACCACCTCGCGCAGCAGATCTTGCACGGGTTAGCACAGCCCGGCGTTCATCGCGCCTTATTCGACTTGAAGAACTGGACTTTGCTCAAATGGCTCGACGAGCCGTGCCCGTTCTACGATTGGCGCAGCACGGCCAGCTCGCCGCGGGTGCATCCCGACGACGAGCAGGTAATGACTTCGATGACAACAGAATTCGCTCGCGGTGCCACCGCGCGGGTGTTGCGTCTGCCGGGGCGTGGCGGCAGCTGGGTACCTGTACATGTGACCGTCAACCGCGTTGAAATCGAGGAGAAGACGTTTGCCGGGCTGATCTCGCTGCGAATACCGACCGACCGTGAGTTGGCCGAAGCGGGGCTATCCCGCTACGGCACCCGCAGCAGCTGACGGCACTGATCCGCGTTTCATCCCGGCGTGGCGACGGGCCCGGCCCGCGCCGCGGCGCGGGCCCTGCCGCCTCTGCCCACAGCCACCTCGACGGTGACGACGACATCCATACCCTGAACACTGCACTGGCTTTCGTCGGACCGCATCTTTCGGGCCAGCAGGCTGGCCCGCCCGCATGCAGCCTCGGCTCCGGCCGGCAGCTGGGCGGCTGCACCAAGCGCGGCCAAATCGGCCGCTGCCTGCGCGCGGTGGCGCGCCACCACGGCCGAGCCGAGGTATACCCCGCCGCCGGTAATGCACAGCAAGACAGCGATCATCGCCGCGGCCAGCACGGTCGCGGAACCGTCCTCAGCGCGGCGCCTCCGCCGCCGAAATCCCTTCTGCCCCAATGGCCAAGGCGGGCAGCAGTTTCGATCGTGCGGTGACAGTCGCGACCACGAACTCGCCGTCTCGGCGCACCTGGACCAGCGCTGCGTGTGGTGCGATGCGGTGGGCGACATCGACCGCGGCCCGCTCGTCACCGCGGGCGGCCAGTCGGGCGGCCTCCCGGGCGGCGTCGATGCAACGCACTTGCATCGAGACCGCGGTGAGGCCGGCAGCGCAGAGCACCAGAACCGCGACCAGCGTGGCGATCGCCAAAGCCGCTTCGACGGTGCTCGCGCCGACATCGTCGACTAGACCTTGGTGTTCAGCGCGCGGGCGATGATGTTGCTCAACGCGCCGACGATGGAATCGCCGGTGACCACCGTGTAGAGGATCGCGCCGAAGGCTGCGGCCGCGACCGTGCCGATTGCGTATTCGACTGTGGACATGCCCGACTCGTCGACCGCCAGCAGTGTTATCCGTGCTCGCAGTACGCGAAACATATTGATCATCAGTTCTTTCCCTTTCTTTGATGAA
>NZ_CAXUCH010000129.1:11819-12141 GCF_964249325.1 uncultured Mycobacterium sp.
GAACAGCGTCATAACAGACCTGAGCGCAAAACGTCGCCGGCCAGCCCCGCCACCACCGGGACAATGCCCAGACACACGAACGCCGGTAGAAAGCACACGCCCAATGGACCGGCGATCAGCACAGCGGCGCGCTCGGCGGTCGCCTCGGCGGTGTGCGCGGCGTCGTGGCGGGACTGTGTGGCGAGTTCGGCGAGCCCGTCGGCGAGCGCCGCGCCCGAACTCGCCGACCTCCGCGCCAGCCGAAGCAGCGCATCGGTGTGGGTGTCCAGCGAACTCGCCGGCAGATCCGGTGGTGCCGACCAGGCGGCCGCCGGGTCGGCAC
>NZ_CAXUCH010000130.1:0-12101 GCF_964249325.1 uncultured Mycobacterium sp.
CGGCATGTGCACCGGGGCCATCGGCACCGATACCGGCGGCTCGATCCGCATCCCGTCGACGTGGTGCGGTCTGTTCGGTCTCAAAACCCAGCGCGGCCGGATCTCGCTGTCGCCGCACGACGACGCGTGGTGCGGGTTGAGCGTCAACGGCCCGATAGCGCGTTCGGTGATCGATGCGGCGTTGTTTTTAGATGCGACGACGACACCGCCCGGCCCCGACGGCGGGTTCGTCGCCGCGGCAGCGCGCAACCCGGGCCGACTACGAATCGCCTTGAGCACCAAGGTTCCACCCCCGTTGATGGTCAAGTGCGGCAAGGAGCAAAAGGCGGCGGTTCACCAGGCAGGTGAGCTGCTCCGCGAGCTTGGCCACCACGTCGTGGCCCGCGACCCCGACTATCCGCCGACGGCGATCTCCGGAAACTATTTGCCGCGCTACTTCCGCGGCATTTACGACGACGCCCGCACCCTGCCGCATCCCGAGCGGCTGGAGGCGCGTACCCGCAACATGGCGCGCATCGGTCGCCTGATCTCCGACCGGCGGATCGCAGCGGTGCGCGCCGGTGAGGCGGCGCTAACCGCCAGGATCCAGTCGATTTTCGACGACGTCGACGTGCTGCTGACTCCGGCGAACGCCACCGGACCGCCTCGCGTCGGCGCCTATCAACGCCGCGGCGCGGTGTCGAGCTTGCTGCGGGTCGCGCGCCAGGTTCCGTACTTCGAGATCTGGAACCTGACCGGCCAGCCCGCCGCTGCGGTGCCATGGGGGTTGGATCGCGACGGGCTGCCCTTCGGTATTCAGCTGGTTGGCCGGCCCTACGACGAGGCGACGTTGCTTGCGCTGAGCACCCAGATCGAGAGTGCCAGACCCTGGGCGCACCGGCGCCCGCCGGTGTCATGACCGCGAAATCACTTGCCATGCCGTCAGTTTCGTGTCAAGCGGGACGGCATTGGCCGGACTGGTCGACGGCAGGCGCTGATAGCTGACCGGCGCGTCGATCCGGACCAGCCTGCCAAACACGGTGGCCGCCTTCTCGCCATTGAAATACACCCGCGTAATCGTGGGGTAGTTCGCGAACAGGTCGGCAAAGTCATTGACCACCATGCTGTTCGGCTCGATCTTCGCATCCGAACTACCGGCGCGGCGGCATCTGCGCAGCACATCCCAGAGCGCCACCCCGTGTGATTGCAAAGCCGCCAACCGGCTCGCGTAGGGGGCGTTCGGATCGAATCCGAGCAGCTCAGCGGTAATTCGCCAGAACGCATTTCGCGGATTGGCGTAGTACTGGCGCATCCTCAGTGATTGGGCGCTGGGAAAGGAGCCCAGGATCAGCAGCCGGGCGCCATGAGCGGCAATCGGCGGTAATCCCTCCAGCAGCGGCGTGGTCATCAGCTCACATCATGCGCTGTGGGCGTTATACGTTGACCAGGTGGACGTGCCGGACGATCTGCTCGATGGCTTGGAAGGCAACGCGCGCACTGAACGCGCCGAGCTGATCGAATGGCTACTTCAACAAGGCATCACCGTCGACGAAATTCGGGGCGCGATCACTCCGATGTTGCTGGCGTCGCGGCGGCTGACCGGCGATGACGGCACCTATGTTTCGGCGCGGGAGATCAGCGAATCAACCGGTGTCGACCTGGAGTTGCTGCAACGGGTCCAGCGCGCCATCGGGTTGGCCAGGGTCGACGATCCCGACGCCGCCGTGCACATGCGGGCCGACGGCATCGCTGCCGCGCACGCGCAACAGTTCCTCGAAGTCGGCCTCGATCCGGAGCACTTGGTTCAGGTGGTGCGTGTTCTCGCCGAAGGCCTCTCGCATGCCGCCGAGGTGATGCGTTACACCGCGCTGGCGGCCATCCTCGAACCCGGCCTAAGCGAGCTGGAGGTCGCGAAGCGCTCCTACGCGCTGGTGAGCAGGATCGCGCCGCTGCTGGGCCCCTGGATCACCGACATGCTGTTCATGCACCTGCGCAACCAGATGGAGACCGAAGCCGTCAACGCCAGCGAACGAGCAGCGGGCGCACCGCTGCCCGGCGCACGCCACGTCGCCGTGGCTTTCGCCGATCTCGTCGGCTTCACCCGCCTGGGTGAGGTAGTGCCGCCCGAGGAGTTGGTGCAGCTGGCCGATCGCCTGGCCGGCCTTGCCCGCGACGTGGCCGTCCCGCCGGTGCGGTTCATCAAGACGATCGGCGACGCGGTGATGTTCGTCAGCCCCGATCCGGTGCCGATGCTCGACGCGGTGCTCAAGCTCGTCGAAGTCACCGACACCGACAACGATTTTCCACGGCTGCGGGCAGGCATTGCCGCCGGGCCCGCGGTAAGCCGGGCCGGCGACTGGTTTGGCAGCCCGGTGAATGTGGCCAGCCGGGTGACCGGCGTGGCACGGCCCGGCACCGTGCTGGCGGCCGAGTCGGTGCGGGAGGCGGTGGGGGACGGCTCAGGGTTCAGCTGGTCGTTCGCCGGCGGCCGCCACCTCAAGGGCGTCAAGGGCGAAGTTAAGCTGTTTCGCGCCCGGCGCGGCGAGAGCGGTGACGACGAGGCTTGCGGTTAGCCGTCCGGGATAAAAGAAGGGCAGACCCGGAGGACACTGGGGTTGCGTCTCATATATCCTGCGCGGCCGGCTCTGTCACCCCTTACACCGGCACTTCGGATCAGTCACTTCCGGGTCTGCTTCGCTACTAAAGCTACGCCGTCGACTCCGATGTATCAATGGTTTTCACCCTCATTCCCCTTGCTAGAGCCTTTCCTGGCGGGCGGAATCGCGGTTCTGCGTAAGCGCTGACAGCGTCGTGTTCGCTTCCGGAGAAACACCGTCGCTTTACTGTGTAATGGTGTAATCATGTAATCATGAAACATCATCACATCCATGGGCGGCGGTACGGCCGCCCCGGCGGCTGGCAGCAGGCGGAGCAACCGGACGCCAGCGACGCCGCTGAATGGTTCGCGGGACGCCTGCCCGACGACTGGTTCGACGGCGACCCGACGGTCGTCGTCGACCGCGAAGAGATCACCGTGATCGGCAAGCTGCCTGAACCCGAGGGCTCGGGACAAGAAGAAAGCGAAGCGCGCACGTCCGGACGTGTTTCGCGGTTCCGCGAGGAAACCCGACCGGAGCGCATGAACATCGCCGACGAGGCGCAGGCTCGCTACGGGCGCAAGGTCTCATGGGGCGTCGAGGTCGGTGGTGAGCGAATCCTGTTCACTCACATCGCAGTTCCGGTCATGACGCGGCTTAAGCAGCCCGAACGTCAGGTGCTCGACACGCTGGTCGACGCCGGCGTGGCCCGGTCCCGTTCCGACGCGTTGGCCTGGGCGGTCAAACTGGTCGGCGAGCACACCGAGGAGTGGCTGGCCAAACTGCGCGAAGCGATGGCAAAGGTCGACGACCTGAGAGCGCAGGGCCCGGACTTGCCGTAAAGGTCGGTTGGCTCACCTTCGCGGGACGACGACGACCGCTGTTGCTTGACCAGTATTGCGCACCGGCGCGCTGGAACGGGCCTGCAGCGCCGTGCAGAGGTCGTCGCTCTAGTAGCTGTCCAGCACGTCGCGCGCAACCCATAACCACCGGCAGCAGCAACACCGCGAACAGACCCCAGAGCGGGACGCAGGTCCCTACAGTTGAAGTACTCGCCGGTAACGCGTCAAAACGTGCATAGCGCCAACTGGAAGGAGGCTGCCGTGATCGATAGGGTCACCTTCTACTGCGACGATAAGCGACACGCGGCACAAGAGGTTCCGGCACTGCGACGCGACCCCTTTCCGGTGCTGCCCGACGATGTCTTCGTGGTCGCTCAGTTCGTGCGAACCGGCGACAGACCCGGCGAGTTGGTACGCGGCATATGGGAATGCCAGCCCGTCGTGCAACTGGGCGACCGCACCGTTTCGGTTGGTGCAGCAGGCGATACAATCCGCCACACGTGGGAACCGGAGTGTGGGTGGTGTCATCGGCTCGGTGGGTACTGGGCTCGCCAACAACGTGACAATCTTCTCGATTGGCTTGCCGGACGAGGAACAGAGATTACCGCCATATCGCTGAGAGCAACGGGCGCCCTTTACGACTATCTGACCGGCCCTCCATTGGCACGGCATTAACGCGCCGGAACGCTGAAGCGCGCCAATGCGCGGCCGACCCCCGGCGACTCACGACCCAAATATCAAAGATGCGGCGCGGCTGATTGCTCGTCGGCTAGAGGACATCTCAAGCGACGGCTGTGACCGGTCAGACCGCGCCGCGATATAAGTTATCGCCCTCTGCTCGACAATGAGTCAGCGACATGGAGGACTGTTTCACGTCCTCCCGACTAAACCAGGGAAACACACGATTTACCGGCCCAACGGACATCGCATCCTGAAGATTTCCATCAGTTCCGGCTCGTCGGCGAGGTACATCGGTGTAGACATACGGCTACGACCGATGGACGACAGTCGGGACCAGCTTCATCAAGGACGAATGCAATGACAATTCCTTCCCCGACTCCGACCACACCGGTGACCGTGACGAAATTGGGCAGCCGTGTCGGTGCACGCATTGACGGGGTGCGAATCGGCGGGGATCTCGACGCTGCCACGGTCGACGAGATCTACCGAGCGTTGCTGCGCCACAAGGTGATCTTCTTCCGGGACCAGCACCACCTCGACGATGAACAGCAGCATGCCTTCGCCAGGTTGCTGGGCACTCCGATTGGCCATCCGGTCCCGGATTACGACACCACGTCGATGATCACGCCGATCGACTCCAGAAACATCAAGGCGAACCATTGGCATACGGGCGTGACGTTCGTCGCGAACTATCCCGCCGCGTCAATCCTCCGCGCGGTCATCCTGCCGAGCTACGGCGGGTCGACGCTGTGGGCCTCGACCGCGGCGGGGTACAAAGACTTGCCCCAGCCGCTCAAACACCTCAGCGAGGAACTTTGGGCGCTGCACAGCAACCGATCGGATTATGCCGTCCCTGCGGCCGACACCATGACCGACCGGCAACGTGCATTGAAAGCGAGTTTCGAGCAGCCGGACTACCGCACTGAGCATCCCGTCGTGCGGGTGCACCCTGAGACCGGTGAACGAAGCCTGCTGGTGGGGGCAACCGTGCGTGGGTTCATCGGTCTGGACAGTTACGAATCACAAGTTCTACTTGAGTTGCTGCAACGGCGAATTACCTTGCCCGAGAACACCATCCGGTGGGACTGGGAACTGGGTGACGTAGCCATCTGGGATAACCGGGCAACTCAGCACCGCGCCATCCACGACTACGACGACCAGCGTCGGCTCATGCACCGCGTCACTTTGATAGGCGACGTGCCCGTAGATGTGCGCGGCCAACGCAGCCGCGTGATCAGTGGCGAGCTGCTGAAGGCCAGCGCCGGCTGACGACTTCCTCCGAGCGACTCTGATGTCGCAGGAGTCCGGCGCCGAACTGATCACGTCGATCGCCAACTATCGCAACTCACCTGGCAGCCGTTAGGGGCCGGCCTTTGCGCTGCTGAAATGCTGGAGATGCTCCGATATAGGTTGTCGAATCGGGCGATCCTGCGTGTCCAGCGAACGTGGGTGTAACCATTTGCTGGTGGCATTTGTACAAGGTCACGGGAGTGCCGCGACGGGCCCGACGTTTGTGTCACCACGGCATGTGGATCAGGCCATGCTTGAGAAGGCCACCCAGTGGTTCGCCCAAGCACGGGATGGCGATCAGCGTACCGGCCGGGCTAACCAGCGGCTCGAGCCGTGGGAGTCGATGCCTTTCACACGTAAGCCCGACCTACGGAGGCGATTGCGGCCGTACCCGGAAACTGGCCGCTGGATCGCCAGCCTCTCTTCTAGCGGGACCACCGCAGAACCCGTCGTGTCGCCCTGGTCCGAAGCCGACGAGCGGGTCGCGGATGTGACCATGCGCGCAATCCACAAGTTTTGTCCTCCCCTAGATGGCGCTCGATGTGCGGTGATCGCGCCCAGTCGGGCTCTCGCAGCGGCGTATTTCATGTGTCGGCAGATTGAAGTAAATGGAGGCATCCCGCACCTGGTCGCGCCAACCGATCCCGATACGATCTGCAGGGCACTTATAGCACAAGGAATCGAGGCGGTGTTCTCGCTGCCGCTGGTGGCGTCGCGGATCGGCGAGTACTTTACAACGACTCGCGGTGCACCACCTTCGCATGTCCGGCTGATCGTATGCGGCGGTGACGTGTTGTCTCGCGGGCGGCAGGCGATGTTGGCCGAGATGTGGGATGCCCTCGTGCTGAACATGTTCGGCTGCTCCGAACTGTTCGGCCCCGTTGCAGGTCCCGGTGAGCGGGGCGGTCCCATGAGCTGGCGGTGCGAGCCGGTGGCAGTCGAAGTGCTCGATCCTGTCACGCTCGCTCACTGCGGTGTGGGGGAGCGCGGCGTCGTGGTTCTCTCGACGTTGTGGCCGAAAGCCAGTCCGCTTCTGCGCTACTGGACTGACGACGTAGTACAGCTCGTCGATATCAGTCCTGCTACAGGAACGTTCGTTTTCGAATACATCGGGCGTCCACCGTCGATGCTGGACGTTGCGGGCAAAAAAGTACCGCTGCGCGACATCGATGATGCCTTGCTATCCGGTGGATGGTGTACCTCGGAGTGGTCCGTTCACCAAGCTCCCGGCCAGCTCCGCATCGAAGCCGAGACGGCGATGCGGCAACACGTGGCGCTGCAGGCTGTGCGGGAGGTGTTACATGAAGTCGTCGGCGCTCCCGCTGACTTGGTGCCGCGGAAGCCCGGAGCGCTGCCACGGGCGATGCCGAAGTTTGCGGTTGTGACTAGTGGCTATCGGTGACCGACTCCTTGGCTGTGCCAGCGAACCACTGCCCGGGTGTCGTTCATCGCCGACTCCTCAATCCGCCAAGTCAGGCGATCCTCCAGTCCCCGTGTCGATCAGTGCGAGCAATCACGCCGGCGACTGCACCACACCTGATGCAGGGCCGCGAGCCGCCCGCCGGGAGGGCGGGTCAGTTCGTCGCGGGCTGTCCCTGACGATACGGCGGTGCTCGAGGACAAGAGCCCGGTCAGCGACCGTCACCGCCGAAAGCTGCTGGGCGATGACGAGCATCGAAGCACACATCTCGCATGCTCGCCCGCCGCACTTTGGGTTAGCGCGTGATGCAGAAGTGGGAACCCTTACCTTCAAGGAAATTGCAGCAAATCCCTGCTTAAGACCGTGATAGTGTTCGCTTTCCTAATGCATGTGCGACTCCAATCGAATGACGGGAGGTCGCCATGGCGGTAGTGGTGCAATTGCCCTTCGAGCAGGCGCACCCGCTGCAGCTCGCGCCTGGGTTGCGCGAGCTGCAAGCCAAGGGAGTGGTCCACCGTGTTCGTACCGCATTGGGCGATCCGGCGTGGCTGGTTACTAGTCACGACGCGGTACGGCGACTGTACGACGACGAGCGGCTTGGTCTGGCTCATCCCGAGCCAGACACGGCGCCCCGGACGCACAAGTCGGCGATGTTCGGCGGACCGCAGCGCAACTTCGCCACCGAGCATGCTGACCACGCGCGGAAGCGCGCTCTGCTGCAACCCCACTTTGCGCCGAAGCACGTGCAGGCGCTGCGCGCGCGGGTCAATGCCCTGACCACTCGGTTGTTGGACGAAATGGCTGCCCAAGAGCCGCCGGCCGATCTGCACACTGCAGTGGCGCTGCCGCTGCCGATACTGGTGATTTGCGAGTTACTCGGGGTGCCGTACGAGGACCGTGACCAGTTTCGCGCGTGGATCACTGACGCCGCCAACACCTGCGACCGCGCCCGCTCCGAACAAGGCCTTAGCCGGCTGTTCGTTTACGGCCAGGAGCTGGTCGCCAAGAAGCGGCGGGAGCCTGGCCACGACGTTGTTTCCCGATTGTGCGCCACCGAAGGGGTTTCGGACGACGAGGCAGCCGACCTGTCGATGGGTCTGCTGTGGGCCGGACACGAGACCACGGTGGCCCAAATCGGGTTCGGTGCACTGGTGTTGTTGGCCAACCCGGAACAGTGGCGCACGCTCGCTGATGATCCCACGCTGGCCTCGGACGCAGTCGAGGAGACTCTGCGCGCAGCGCGCAGGGGTAGAGGCGTTATCCCTCGTTATGCGCGAACTGATCTGGAAATCGGCGGGGTGACCATCAAGGCTGGGGAGCTTGTGCTGCTAGGTATCGGCGCAGCCAACCACGACCCGTCGGTATTCCCCAACCCAGATCGGGTCGATATCACCCGTCCGGCGGCACGACATCTCGCCTTCGGCCACGGCGCCCGGTACTGCATCGGCGCGCCGCTGGCCCGGGTCGAGCTGCATGCGGTGTTCTACCAACTAGCTTCTCGGTTCCCGACCTTGCGCCTCGCGGTGGGCGTGGAGAAATTGACACAGCGGACCGACACATTGTTTGGCGGACTGACCGAACTCCCTGTGCGGTGGTGAGTCGCATTTAGGCATGACCAGTTTTCCGGCTACTGTCTCTGAAAACCGTCAGCGGCATGGTCTCGCCGTTCACCTACCGCCAATCGGACGTGTCAAAAGATAATGCAACAATCGCTGCGCCTACCGTTCCCCGTACTGCTCATCGTCGAGATTGAGTAGCGCCCCACTGGTGCCGATGGCGGCGACCCGCTGCGCCCGGCTCCGCCGCGCTTGCGGTCGCCACGGTAATCGTGAATCCCTCGCGCAAGCGGGGAACGAGTTCCGCGGCAGGGCGCTCAGACATCTGTCAGAGGTTGATCGTCGCCAGCCGCACTGAGCCCTCGAGCTTACCGAAGATGTGCGCCGCCAGCTGGGCAGCTGCGATCAGCGTTTCGGTGCGTGCGTCCGAAGACGTCGTTGCAGCGCTGTAGAGGAGGCCGAACAGCTTGCGGTACAGGCTGGTGTCCACCGAGAGTCGGCGGTAGTGGTATTTGTTGAGATGCGACGAAGCCATCCCATACTGGCGCCATTTGCTCAACGTCGCACCGAGTGTGTTCGGCATATCGGCGACCACAACGGCATTGGCGGTGTGCAGCAGGGTTCCGGTATTGAGGTTCAGCACTCGGAACATCAAGTCGATATCTTCTCCAAAGTTGGAGAACCTCTCGTCAAATCCGCCGACCCGTTCGAGAATGTCGCGTCGGTACGCGCAGTTGGCGGTGACCAAAGCACCGTCGAGACGCTTTGCGGTGATCCTGCGCGATCCGGCCTGATGTCGAAGGATTACATTCAACAACGTTCGCGCGCAGACAGTTTCAAATACGTTCTGGGGCTCCGCGGTGAGCCGACCGCCCACGCCCACCACATCGGGACCGCTCATCGCCGCTGCCATGAGATTTTCGGCCCAGTCTGGCGCTGGCCGGCAGTCACCGTCGGTGAACAGCACCCATTCAGCGGTGCACCACTTAAGCGCGACATTGCGGCCCGCGGCAGCATGCCGACGCGGGTTGTCGACCAAGATCACCGCTGGGTCCACGGCGACTGCTTCGCGGGTGCCATCGGTGCTGCCACCGTCGGCGATAATCAACTGAGTTATCGGATAGGTCTGGTGGCCAACCGATTCGAGCAGTCCGCTGATCCCGGACGCTTCATTGAGCGTGGGGACTACCACGGAGACCGAAGGCGGCGTCACGACGGATTCACAGCGACGTCACTTCGATTGGTGGCCGCGGCACAATGAGGGTGGTTTCGCGTAGAAACACGGTGATCCACCGCGATGCTGATCACCACCGCACCGGGAGTTCGGGCAGCCCGCCGAACAACATGCCGGTCCGCAGTGTCAAATCCTCGATACCCACGGCGAGCCGCAATGTCGGGAACCGAGAAGCTAGTTGGTAGAACACCGCATGCAGCTCGAGCCGGGCTAACGGCGCGCCGATGCAGTATCGGGCCCCGTGGCCAAAGGTCAGATGTCCCGCTGCCCGTCGGGTGATATCGATGCGATCTGGGTCGGGGAATACCAATGGGTCGTGGTTGGCTGCGCCGACACTTAGCAGCACAAGGTCCCCCGCCTTGATGGTGACCCCATCGACTTCTAGGTCAGTTCGCGCATAACGAGGGAACACGCCTTCGCCCCAACGCGCCGCGCGCAGAGTCTCCTCAACCGCCTTCGCGGCCAACGCGGGGTCGTGTGCGAGGGCGCGCCACTGTTCCGGGTTGGCCAACAACAGCAATGCGCCCAGCCAGATGTGGGCGGCCGTGTTCTCGTACCCCGCGAACAGCAGTCCCATCGACAGGAAGGCGGCCTCGTGGTCAGAAACCCCCTCGGTGGCGCACAACCGGGAAACCACATCGTCGCCAGGCTCCCGCCGCTTCTTGGCGACCAGCTGCCAGCCGTAGGCGAACAGCCGGTCGCGGCCTAGTTCGGAGCGGGCGCGGTCGCTGGTGTTGGCGACGTCGGTGATCCATGCGCAAAACTGCTCACGGTCCTCGTACGGCACCCCGAGCACCTCGCAAATCACCAGTATCGGCAGCGGCAGCGCCACTCCTGCGTACAAATCCGCCGGTGGCCCCTTCGCAGCGAGCTCGTCTAGCAACACGGTGGTTAGGGCGTTCACCCTCGGGCGCAACGCCTCCAAACGCTTTGCCGTGAAGTGTGGCTGCAGCAGTGCGCGCTTGCGGGCATGGTCGGCCGGCTCGGTGGCGAAGTTGCCCATCGGCCCGCCGAATATCGCCGACTCGTGCATCCGGGCCGCCTTGTCGGGTTCGGGGTGGGATAGGCCGAGCCGCTCGTCGTCGTAAAGTCGCTGCACCTCGGCGTGGCCGGTAACCAGCCACGCCGGATCGCCGTGCGGGGTAAGAACACGATGCACCACACCGTGGGCTTGCAGCTCGCGTAGCTGCGGTGCGAACTGCAACGGATTCGCCCGCGCGAACGGCAATTGCGCCACGGCGACCATGGGGCGATCGTATTAGGTGGAGTCACCCCTATAAGGGGATTGGATCAAATCACCATCCTTGAGCAAACGGTGTTGATGCAATGCGGTAATCAGGCATTCAGCCACGTCAATTCGCCGCGTACGAAGTCTTGAATGTGGTCGATCGACGGAACCTGGCAGGCTTGCCGGCGCTTGGTGTTCTAGCTCGCCAAGTGCCAGATCCTACGGTCTGTCCAGCTTCGGGGGTCGCTCCAGCGCTCAGGGCCCGCGGTCATGCCGGCAACCGGCGCCCGCACCAGCAGTGGTGCCTGTTCCTCCACCGCGAAGAACCACTTGCCGGAGATGTGGAGATCCCAAGGCGCCGGTAGTGAAATGGCGGGATTTTGTCGCTACGACCACCGGTGGTTGTGAACCGCGTTAGTCTTATTCAGATGCGCGAGGGGAAAGGATAATGGACTTCGGTATTACTGCGGAGCAGGCGCAACTCAGAGATCAGGCCGAGCAGTTCGGCCGCTCGGTATGCGATGTTCCCGCCGAGGAAAGCACTCCGGGAGACCAAATATGGAGAAAACACTGGTCACAATGCGCAGATTTTGGCATTCAGGGGCTTTTCATCCCGCCCGAGTACGGTGGACAGGGCTTAGATTTTGTGACCACGGTCCTTATCCTCGAGGCTTTGGGTTATGGTGGTCGAGACAATGGCCTGATTTTCGCCTTGAATGCTCATATCTGGTCTGCGATGCTGCCGATCTGGCTTTTTGGGGACGAACAACAGCGCCGTCGCCTACTCCCGCCGCTGTGTGACGGGTCATGGGTGGGAGTTCAGGCGATCACCGAGCAAGGATCGGGTTCGGACGCGTTCGCTGTGAACACCACCGCCAAGGAAGACGGCGATCATTGCCGCTTGGACGGATTAAAGGTTTTCATCTCGAACGCGCCGGTGGCGGACGTCTTTATCGTGCTGGCTCGAACGGGAGGCGAAGTCGCGTTATCCGGCTTGACCGCTTTCATCGTGGAACGCGGGACTGACGGGCTCGATGTCGGTCCCCGTATGCGAACCCTCGGGCTGCGCGCGGCCGCCCTCGGGGAAGTCTCGTTCAGGGGTTGCCGGATCCCGAAGAGCGCTGTTCTCGGCGGCTGGGGCAATGGTGCGACTGTCTTTGCCACGACGATGGAGTGGGAACGCAGTTTCATTATGGCCTCCGCCGTGGGAACAATGCGCCGCCAGCTCGAGGAGTCGATCTCGTATGCACGGACTCACCTCCGCTTTGGTCAGC
>NZ_CAXUCH010000131.1:0-11877 GCF_964249325.1 uncultured Mycobacterium sp.
AGCCTGGCCACCATGGCGGTTGACATCAGCGCAACCCCTTGAGGACCAGCGACACCGCCTCGTTGAGCGAGTTGGCGACGTAAGCGTTGGCGTGGGCGTCGATGATCTCCGACCGCCGCGTTCGCTGGGTGGGCACGAGGATCGCCTTCGCTTGCGCGGCGCGCGCGGCCGCGACGTCGCCGCCGGTGTCGCCGATCATCACGCACCGGTCGGGGCGCACGCCGAGCGCGGCGGCAGCCGCAATTACCATGCCCGGCTGCGGCTTTCGGCACGCACACCCATTGTCGTGGACACAGATCTGCCAGCTGTCGAAAGGGCCGAATACTTCCTCCACCCTGGCGTTCACCGCGGCCAGTTGTTCGCGGCTGATCAGTCCTTTGGCCACCCCGGACTGGTTGGTCACCACGGCCAACAGCAGACCGTGCTTGCGCAGCCGTCCCAAGGCCCGCCGCGCGGTCGGCATCGGCACCACGCCGTCGGGATCGTTGAGATACGGCCCGTCTTTGATCAGCGTGTCGTCGCGGTCGAGCAGGACCGCCAACGGCGGCTCCGGTGTAGCGTTGCGGAAAACGACTGTCCCCCATGCTCTTTGGCCAACCGCGACCAGCGGGATGAGCACACTCGATGCCGCCATGGCGGCCGCCTCGCGGGCGGTGCGCGGGCCGGTGGCAATGCGGCGCAGCGCGAACTCGACGGTCAGCCCTAGCCAGCACAACGCGCCGACGCTGGCCACCCGGCGCAGCCGTGCTAACGCCCCCGCCACCGCGACCAGGGCCGAGCCGGTGGTCAGCAGATGGATCGGCAGCCGGCCGCGGCCCTCACCGATCGCGGTTCGCCAGTTTCGGCCGTGCTTGCGACGCATCAGCGCGTCGTCGCGATTGCCGCGCTGTGCGCGCACGCTGCTCCACACCGAGGGCAGAGCCGGCGTCACCGGGTGCTCGGTTTCCCGTGCCCCCTGGGTGATCCGTCCCCCGGCCCGGGTCACGCGCAGCGCAATGTCGGCGTCTTCGCGGTAGGCGCGGGGAAAGCGTTCGTCAAAGCCGCCGCAGCGCACCAGCGCCGAGCGCCGGTAGGCCATATCGGCGGTGATCCATCGCGCGTTAGCCAGCCTGAGCGTGCGCCGCTCGTCGTCGGTCGGGCGTCGCCCCCTCGGCGCCGGCACGGTGATGGTGCCCTGCGACCCCATCACGGAGTCGGCGGCCCCGTTCAGGTCGCCTATCAGTTGGGCGCACCAGTTGGGGCCGGGCACCACGTCGTCGTCGAGATAGCAAATCCACTCGGCGGTGCTGTGTCGCCAGCCGACGTTGCGGGCCGCCGCGGGGCCGCGGCCACCGGAGCGCACCACGGTGACCGGCAGTTCGGTGGCCGGCAGTTCCAACGGTTGCGACGGAGAGCGCCGGTCGTCAACCACGACCACAGCCGCAGGTGGTGGGCCGACCGCGGCGTCCAGGGCGGCAATCAGCCGCCCCAACGACGGGCGACCGATCGTCGGGATCACCACGGCGTAGCTGACACTCATTGATGGTGCCGCCTGATCATGAACGGGCCCAGCGCCAAAACGTCCAGCGGTGCACTGCCGAAGCACTCCAGGGCATCCCGCGGGCTATCGACCATCGGGCGCCCCGCGGTGTTGAAGCTGGTGTTGACTACTAACGGCACACCGCTTTTCGCGGCGAACTCGACGATCATGCGGTGCAGCAGCGGCTGGTCGGTGTCGACAGTTTGGATCCGGGCCGTGCCGTCGACGTGGGTGGCCGCGGGAATACGCGCCCGCCAATCCTCGGCCACGTCGTGGACGAAAAGCATGTACGGGCTGGGCAACGGTCCGCGCGAAAAGATCTGCGGCGCATGGTCGGCCAGCACCATCGGTGCGACCGGCCGAAACTGCTCGCGCCCCTTGACCCGGTTGAGCCGCTCCACGTTGGCCGGATCGCGGGGATCGGCCAACAGCGACCTATTGCCCAGGGCTCTCGGCCCGAATTCCGAGCGGCCCTGGAACCACCCGACCAGCAGGTTGTCGGCCAGCACATCGGCCACCGCGACTGCGACATCCGCGGGACGCTCGTAGTGGATGTCGGCGTCATGCAGCACCGCGGCCACCTCGTCGTCGGACCAGCCGCGGCCCAGCGATGCCGAGGGCATCGGGACGATCGGCTCGCGGTGCTCGGCGGCCAGCGCCAGCGCCGCACCGAGCGCGGTGCCGGCGTCTCCGGACGCCGGCTGTACCCAAATGTCGCGGAAGCCGCCGTGGTCGAACAGCGCGGTGTTGGCCACGCAGTTCAGCGCCACCCCACCGGCCAGGCACAGGGTGTCCGAGTTGGTCCGGCCGGCCAGCCACGAGACCAGCTCGAGCAACACCTCCTCGAGCACGCGCTGCACGCTGCACGCCAGATCCGCATGCGCCGGATCGAGCGCGGTCTCGGCGGGATCCCGTGGCGGGGCGAACGCGGTCCAGTCGACCGGCTCGGTGCGAAACGTACCGTCGCCGCAGGCATACACCAGTTCGCGCAGGCGCTCGGCGTAGGTGGGCTTCCCGTAGGAAGCCATCGCCATTACTTTGTACTCGTCGCTGGACCGCTTGAAGCCCAGATGCTCGGTCAGGCTTTCATACAGCAGGCCCAGCGAATGCGGAAGTCGTTGGGAGGCAAGGATATCGAGTTTTCCATCGCGGTATTCGCCGGCCAGCATCGAGGTGGCTTCACCGCGGCCGTCGACGACGAGCACCGCGCTGTCGGGCTGCGGGGAGGCCAGCGAAGCCGAGGCCGCGTGCGCGACATGGTGGCGGACATGGCGCACGATGCCAGGGTCCAGACCAGGCAATGCGGTCGACAAAAATTGCGGCGCGCGGCGCGCATACAGGGTGCGGAGGTGTTCCCAGTCGCGGTCCTGGCCGTCCAGCACGCCGCCGGGCACCTCGGCTAGCGCCGGATCATAGGAGTAGCCGACGGCGTCGAGGTCCGCGGCGGTGATGCCGCCCTGCTGCAGGCACCATCTCGCTGCCGCGGTGGGCAGTTCCCAGGTGGAAAACGCGACCGCTTGCTTGCCGTGCTTGCGTCGGGAGAACCGCTCTTCCTCCGCGGCGGCGACGATCTGTCCATCGACGATGAGCGCCGCCGCCGGATCGTGGAAGACCGCGTTGACGCCGAGAATTCGCAAGAGTCTCCCCCTCGCTGCTTGAGTGGCATATGTGTGGTTACCTTCTCGTAAGCGGTACCCACACTTCTCCCCAATAAACGAGTGCTAAACAGCGACCGGAGGCACGATTTGGGTGCGGAACCAGTCGACGGTTTCGGCCAGACCCTCTTCGGCGCCGACGTTCGGTTCCCATCCGAGTTGCTCGCGTGCCACCCGGATATCCGGGCAGCGCCGCTGCGGATCGTCTTGTGCCGCCGGCACGTAGTGGATCGGGGATGTGCTGCCGGCCTGGGCCCGGATCAGCTCGGCAACCCGCAGCACGGTGAGCTCGATCGGGTTGCCGATATTCACCGGACCGGTGATCTCGCTGGTGGCCAGCGCCAGTAGCGCCGCCACCGTGTCGTCGACATGACAGAGCGAGCGCGTCTGGTGGCCGCTGCCCGCGACCGTGATCGGCTCGTTGAGTAGCGCCTGGCGGCAGAACGTAGGAACCATCCGGCCGTCGTCGGGGCGCATCCGCGGACCGTAGGTATTGAAGATGCGGGCCACTGCCACGTCGGCGCCCCGTGAGCGGCGGTGAGCGAAGACGAGCGCCTCGGCGAACCGCTTGGCCTCGTCGTAGACGCTGCGCGGGCCGATCGGATTGACGTTGCCCCAATAGGTTTCAGCCTGGGGATGGGCCAGCGGATCGCCGTAGACCTCACTGGTGGACGCCAGCACGAATCGGGCCCCGCACCGCTCGGCGATATCGAGGGCCACCGTGGTGCCCTGCGAACCGACCTGAAGGGTCTGCACCGGCAGCCGCAGGTAGTCCGGCGGTGACGCCGGTGAGGCCAGGTGGAACACCACATCGAACGGTCCCCACAGCCGTTGGTCGGTCGGCGGCTCGGTGATGTCGTGTTCGACGAAATCCAGCCCGGGCCAACCCTGCAGGTCGGTGACGTTGGCCGCGGCGCTGGTGCACAGGTCGTCGACGCACACCACCCGTGCGCCGGCCCGCAGCAGCCAGTCGCACAAGTGGGTGCCGAGAAAACCGGCTCCGCCGGTGACCAGGACGCGACTTAGCTGACGCACCCGACGCGGATACCCGCACCACCATCCGGCAAACGTTTTCCGCCCGCCCGGCCGGGGTAGCTTCCCGGCATGGGTCAAGCGCCGCGCACCTCGTTCGTCATCGCGACCAGGGACCGCGCCGAGGATCTGGCCCAGACGCTGACCCGGCTGCTGGACACCACACAGTGTCCAATCATTTTGGTGGACAACGACTCTCACGATGACACTCGTGACATCACCGCCGAGCTTTCCGGCCGCTATCCCGGTCGCGTGGTGTTGCTGGCGTTGAACAGCAACCGCGGGGCGGTGGCCCGCAATATCGGGGTCGCCGCCTGCCACACCCCCTATGTCGCGTTCTGCGACGACGACTCGTGGTGGCAGCCCGGCGCGATAGCGATCGGCGAGAACGAGTTCGACCGGCACCCCGAATTGGCAGTGCTGGCAGCGCGCACCGTGGTCGAGCCGGGTGGTCGAACCGACCCGTTTTGCGACGAGCTGGCGGGCAGCGCACTAGGCCACGTCGATGGGCTGCCCGGCCCGTCGATCCTGGGATTCCAGTCGTGTGCCGCGATGGTCCGCAAGACCGCATTCGAATCGGTGGGCGGCTTTTCTCCGGTGCTGCATTTCCGCGGCGAAGAGCAGTTGCTCGCAGTGGATTTGGCGGCGGCAGGCTGGCAGCTGTGCTACTGCGACCGCATGGTGGCCTTCCACCGGCCGTCGCCGAGGCGCTCGGCTCCTGCGGCGCAGCGAGCACGGGTGCTGCGCAATGATTTCTTGACTTCGTGCATGCGGCGACCAATGCCGGTTTGCCTGGCGACCGGCGCGACATTGCTACGCGCAGCCACCCGTGACGCCGCGTACGTGCGCGCGGCGGGAGAGGCGCTGGCACGGCTGCCTGCCGCGCTGCGCAACCGCCGCGCGCTGCCGCCGGAGTTAGAAAGGCAGCTCCAGCTGCTGGCAACGTCGACCGCGCGAGCAGACGCAAAATCGCCCATTTCGACCGGAAAACTGGGGATTTTGCGTCTGCTCGGCAGCTAACGCCTATCCGTGAGCGGTGACCGTTGCGGGCCGCTGCGCCGGCAGCACCCGCTGGTACACCTTCAAGGTGTCGGCGGCGATCCGGTCCCATGAATAACGGGACTCCGCCCGGCGCCGTCCGGCGGCGCCCCAGTCGGCAAGGCGCGCCGGGTCAGCCAGCATCGAGTTGAGCGCCCTGGCGCAGGCCTTCGGGTCTCTCGGCGGAACCAGCGCACCAGTCATACCGTCGACCACGGTGTCGAGCATCCCGCCCACCGCGGCGGCCAGCACCGGCACGCCGCACGCCATCGCCTCCACGGGAACGATGCCGAACGGCTCATACCACGGCGTGCAGGCCACCACATCAGCCCAGCGCAGCACCGCAGGCATCTGGGTGCGCGACACCGATCCGCACAACCGGACCCGGTCGGAGACACCCAGCTCGGCGGCCAGCGCGGCTAGCCGCTGCGCTTCGGGATCAGCGGCCAAGCCGCTCGCGTCGGGGCCGCCGACGATGCGCAGCTCGGCATCCGGGACCACGGTCATCGCCCGGATCAAGATGTCGAAGCCCTTCCGCGGTACCAGCCGGCCCACCGACACGATGCGCCGCGGCCCGGTGTGGGGGGCCCGGGGACCTTCCGGGCAGAACCGGGCCAGATCGACGCCGCAGGGAATCACCGAGATCCGTGAGCGCGGGCGTCCCAGTCGCACCAGCTCGAACACCTCGTCGGTGCAGGTGGCCGTCACCCAATCGACCCGGCGCGCCACCGATTGCTCCAGCCGCAACCGCGCCGGCGGGCTGGTGTCCTGCGCACCTTGATGGCGCCGTTTGACGACGCCGAGCGCGTGGAAGGTCTGGACCGTCGGCGCGCGGCGCCGGCGGGCCGCCCGCAGGGTGGCGATGCCGGACATCCAGAAATGCGCGTGGGCGACGTCGGGCGGCTCGTCGCGCCACTGGTCGGCCAGGAACCGGCCGAAGGCCGGCATGTGCTCGAGCAATTCGTCCTTGGGCAGCATCTGAGGCGGTCCGGCCGGCACGTGGACCACGGTGTAGCCGTCGTTGGTCTGGACCCGTTCCGGCAGGTCGGGGCTGTCCCGGCGGGTATAGACGAGCACCTCGTGCCCGCGCCGCGCCATCGCGGCCGACAGCTCGGCGACATGCACGTTCTGGCCGCCGGCGTCGACGCCGCCCAGCGCCGCCAGGGGGCTCGCGTGTTCGGAGACCATGGCGATCCTCATGCGGCTTGCCTTCCTCGGTGGGGCGCTTAGGTGGTTGTCCGGTGAACTCATGCGCACGCACCCTCGATGAGCTGGTCCCAGTCGTGCAGAAACCGGTCGAGGCCGAAGTGGTGTAATGCGAACTGGCGCGCCGACTTTCCGGCAGCGCGCGCCGCCTCGGGATCCGCGACGTAGCGCCGCAGCGCCTCGGCCAGCGTGTCGACATCGGCGCTGACCACACCCGCCTCACTCGGCACGGCGAGCGGAACCATGGTCGATCCCACCGCAACGACGGGCATCCCGAGATGCATCGCCTCCAGCAGCGAGAGCCCCAGCGACGTCCACCGCGCGGTGTGCAGGTACACCCGCCGGCGTGCCACCTCCTGGTGCAGAGCCGGTGGCAACACGTCGCCCCAGCCGCGAACACGTGGACCCCAGCCCGCGGCAGCCAGCTCTAGCGTGCCCATTCCCCACACGTCGATCGGAACGTCGGCCGACAGCGGCGCCAGCAAATCGGTGCCGACCACACGGCACCGCCGGACCGGCTCGTTGATCATGGTCGCGGCGGCCGCCAGCTCGCCGGTGTACAGGTCGCCGGGATCGACGATGCCGTGGGTGATGACCGCGGTCGGCGCAACACCGTTGTCCCACATCAGCCGGTTGAAGTCGGTGACGTGCACCAGGGTGATATCAGTGCGATCGGCGACCGGGTGCCGGCTTTCGGCCGGCGACGGTCGCGGCGCATTGTGTTCGACGTAAACCGTTGGGACGTCGACACCCGGGCGTCGACCTGACCATCTCGCCATCAGCTCGAGCTCGTCGGGACGTTGTAACACCGCGACATCGATGGGCTCATCGGCCAGCCGATCGATCGCTACTTCGCGGGCCTGCGGCCAGCCTCGGCCGCACAGTCCCCGACCATCGGCATCCTGGCCAGCGTTGACGGGAACGATATACCGGTGGCGGCCCCGCACGAAAGCCTCGGTCCACGAACCGTGGACATGCCAGAGCAAAACGCTTCTCGCCGTCGCGGTCGGCATGCGGGAAGTACTTCCCTGACTCTTTGGCGGCCAAACATTGCCCACGTTGAGCGTTGCCGGTTGCCCAAATAACACTGCTCTGAAATGCGCGTTTACGCAGTTTGTGCCTCACCTGGGCCGCCTGATGAGGCGCGCGCCGGGGCCATTGACCGGGCACCGGGCGCCCAGCGAGCGTTACGACGAGGCCGTCAGCCCACGGGTGGCCGGGCCCTCCAGCAACGTGCCGTCAGGCGCGAATCGTGAGCCGTGCAAGGGGCACTCCCACGATTTGCTGGCGTCGTTCCATGCCACGATGCCGCCTAAATGCGGGCACACCGGTGAAAGCCGGTGCTGCACACCGTCGACCGTGCAACGTGCTTGCAGATGCCACGGCGGACCACTCACCACACCGCCCTCGCTTGGCGCACCACGTCGGATGGCCGGCGTCAGCCAGCCTTTCGCCATATGGAAGCCGACCTCCAGATTGGCCTGTACGGCCGTGGTGATGCCGGTGAGCTCGTGTGGGCTCCACGCCGAGAATGCGCGCGCCCAGTCCATCCGCCCGCCCAGGATGCGTCCGCTGAGAATAAGCGCTGCGGCCGTGCCCCCGGTCAGGCCCCACTTGTTGAATCCGGTTGCCACAAAGGTCTTGTCATTGCCCGGCAAAATCGGGCCGACATACGGTAAGCGGTCGACGGGCGTGTAGTCCTGTGCCGACCACTGATTCGTCACAACCGCACCCGGAAAATGCGTCTGCGCCCATGACGACAACTCGTCCAACTCGGCAGTGGGACTCTTGCGTCCCACGGTGTGTCCTGCGCCCGCGACGATGAGCCGCTCTCCATCCGCCACCGGGGCATAACGCACTGATCTCGTTGGCGAACCGGCGGAGATGAACATCGGCCGCGTGATCTCACCGGGAACGTGGAACGCGAAGGCGTAGGACCTGCTGGGTTTGAGCCTGGCGAAGAATCCGCCTCGATCCAGGATCGGGATGCCGGTGGCCAGCACACACTGCCCGGCATCGACGTCCACCTCCCCCTGGTTGGTCCGCACTTTAAGCCGCACCCCGTCGCCGTGATGTGACAACCCGCGGACGCGGGCATTTTCGACCAGCCTGCCGCCACGACTGGTGAGCTCTCCGATCAGGCTGTCCAGCAACGGCATTGGATCGAACTGGGCCTGATGATCCAACCGCACACCGCCGTGGAACGGGAAAGGGACATCGGCATCGTCGTCCCACTCGACGTCCAGGCCGGCAAGCCGGCAGGCCGTCAGCTCAGCGCGCGCCGACGGCACCTCTTTGGCGGACTGGGCGTAGGTGTAGTCAGCTTCGCGCTGCACCGCAACGTTGTTGTCCTCGCAATAGCGCAGTAGCCATTCTTGGCCCTCCCGACTGCCTCGTACGTAGTCGCGGGCGATGTCGGCGCCGTGGCGGGCCACGATCTTGGTCAACGAGGTGCCCTGAAGCAGGCTGACTTTCCCGGTGGTATTGCCGGTGGTCACCGCGCCGGGACTGCGAGCTTCCAGCACGAGCACGTCCTTGCCGGCCCTCGCGAGCAGCACGGCGGTGATCAGGCCGGTGATGCCGGCGCCGACCACCGTCACGTCAGCGGAGCGCATCTGCGAGTCGAGGTGCTCTGGTGACAGCACGTGTTCGCGTCTTTGGGACAACCACAGCGACGTCATCATGTGCTCGCACATACCCGACGTGGTCGCCACCAAACTCGCCGACCGGCGGGCCGGCACGGTGGCCAGCGTCACAATTCCGGCTTTGCCGCGTTTCACCAGGCCATACGCCGTCGATAAGGCCCCGCCGGATGCTTGGGTGCAAAGCGCATGTTTGAGGCTTCGGCGGCGTGGGAATCCGGCGACACGCGGCGGGGAGATCCATGAGCTGAAGACATGGCCTCGCGGCGCCGATATCCGATCGGTGCTGAGCCGCAGGGCTCAGTGATAGCAGCCAACGAGGAGGAACTCCATGGCGGAAGACAAGGACAAGAGCGGACCCGCAGAGGGCGTGCGCGGCGTCGTCGAAGACGTCAAGGGCAAGGCCAAGGAAGCGGTCGGGAACATCGCCGGCCAAGACCAGCTGGCTCGTGAGGGCCATGCCCAGCAGGAGAAGGCCGAGGCTCAGCGCGACGCAGCCAAGAAGGAGGCGCAAGCCGAAGCGGCCCGCGGTGGTGCGGAGTCAGCAGAGAAGAAGCAGCAATCGCAGCAGGAATAATAGCTCGATCGAAAGGACAGGCCCGGTCTGGGAACGGACCGGGCCTGTCGACTATGCAGGGGGGTCCATCGGCGCGTGTGGCGAAAGTCACCGTGTCGGTTCATGATCGGTTCACAATCGCGTTGTTCAATTGCTTTGTGGTTGGGCACGTACCGGCAAAAACATTCTGGTGACGACAGAACGCCAGGCAAACGGGTGCCCATCAACCGGCCGCTAAGAAAGTAGCAGGTTCTGCGGCGATGCAGCCGCGCTCAGTTTTCACGCCGAGTGGATCCCTCATCGCAATGTGGCGTGTCATACCGATGTGATACGAGGTCATCATGGACACACCAACGAGCTTTATGCGATTACAGCACAGCGTCGTAGAGACCGACTGGACGCAACCGCTCACCGGCGGATGGTCAGAGCATCTCGGCTGGTTCTGCTTCCATTTCGACGACGCCCGGTGGGTGTGGTCACCGCAGGTCGAGCAGATGCACGGTTATCGACCCGGAACAGTGTCACCAGGAACGGAGCTGGTGCTGTCCCACGTTCATCCCGATGATCTCGCTCACGTCGCCGGGACTTTGCGTGCCGTGCGTCGCACGCCGCGTCCCTTTAGTTCGCGCCACCGCATCCTGGACACCGGAAACCGGGTGCATGACGTTGTGGTGAGCGGCGCGCCGTTTTATGACACGTCCGGATGGCTTGGAGGTATGCAAGGTTCGTACGTCGACATGACACCAACGACAGACGGCTTCGCGCTCGGTCCGCAATCCGAATACGACCGGATGGCGGCGCGCCTGCGAGTCGTCTCCAAAGAGGGCCACATCGAACAGCAACGGCAACGGGTTCGAGCGGCGACACGCTGCTGAACACCAGAGCCACCCGAGCGGCTGACGCCACCAGACAAGCCGTAGCAACTCGGCTCTGACAGGTCCGCAATCGGCTTTGCCTGCCACGCCGAAGCGTCATCCGAATAGCGGCAACGCCCGTTTGCGCGCCAAAGCATCCATGCCTCGCTGAATACGGTCCTGGACCTCGTGGTACTTGCGGACGACGTACTCTTCGTCGTCGGCACGCGCCGGGTCGTGGTCCAGTTCGACGGCGGGCATGAACCGCGTGCGGATCTTGGCCCGCAGCGGCAGCTGCGGCAACGCCGCTGGGGCGATTCCCCACGGCAACGAGATCGCCAGCGGAAATACCTTGAGCCGCAATACTCGGTCTAGCCACATTGTTCGCGATAGCCGGTCACCGCGAATCAGCACTGGCATGGCGTCGGCACCCCCGACGGTCGCGATGGGGACGATCGGCACCCTTGTTCACGCACTTCTTCAGGCCGATGATCGAATTGCGTCCATACCCGTCTGGTACCCACTTCCACGAGAACACAACGCAGTCACTGGACGCGCCAAAACGAAACCTCCCCGCGTCTATCGACGCGGGGAGGCAAATGTCAGCTGTGTGAACCCCTTAGGCGTTGGTGGTCCAGATCAGCACGTCTTCGACTCCGTCGTTGTAGACGACGCCGTTAGGTTGAGCGCCGGTCACGTCGAAGTAGAGCTTCCCGCTGGCCTGCTGGCCTTGTGCGAGCGGTGCATCCGGGAGGCCGTTTGGCGCCGGCTGCGGCGGAATGATCACCCGGTAGTTCTGGCCGTTGGCCGCCCGGGCATTGAAGTCCGCGACGAGCGGCGTGACGGTTCCGCTCTGCGCCGCGGCGGTCACGTCGGCCTGCCAGAGCTGCCCGGCCGGGGTGTAGCCCGGAATCGTGACATCGCTCGGCTGCAGGTTGTTGACGGTGTACGCGGTAACCAGCGGGCCGTCGACCAGCTGTTCGGTCGTGCCAAACTTCTGCACGGTGGGATTGACGGCAGCAGCCGTTGCAGCAGTGAAAACGGTGGCAGTTGCTATTGCAGCAGCTCCGATCGCCGCTTTAACGGCAGTCTTGGTGAACTTCACGCTATCTCCTCTCGATGCGACTCGAGTCTTTTGTTCGAGCGGTGCGCACAGCCATAGCCGAGCTATCACCGCACGCAAAGTCCCATAACCGATCCGCGGCGTGCTCAAACATAACCCGGATGGATTTCCGAGATAAATTTCGAGGAGACCGTCCCTGGCAAATCGCGAAGGCGTCTTTTCTCTGCTTTTATCTGCAGCTTTGCCGTATCCCGTGGTGTGTTGACCGGCACTCAGGGTGAGCATGATGGCGGCGTTGATGGTGAGGATGTG
>NZ_CAXUCH010000132.1:0-11757 GCF_964249325.1 uncultured Mycobacterium sp.
GTTCACCGAGGGAGCCTGGCTGATCGTCGTCGTCTTTCCCGTGTTGGTGTTCGCGTTGATGCGGCTCAACCAGCAATACCGCGCCGAAGCATCGGTTCTCGAGTTGTCGCGCACTGACCATCCCGAGTTGGCCAGGCATGCACGACTTCGGGTGTTCGTCTTTGTGGACTCGATTGACCTCGCCGAGGTCGAGGCCTTGCGCTATGGGAAGGGCCTGCACGCCGACGAGCTGGTCGCGGTGCATTTCGTCGTGGACGCGGCTCATGCCGCCCGGCTCCAGCAGCACTGGGAACGTTTCGATCACGACACCCGCCTGCGGCTGGTCGACTGCCCGGATCGTCACCTCAGCCGGGTCGCACAAGAGTTCGTGCTTCAGGTGCTGCAGGACAATCCGGACTCGAAGGTGACGGTTCTATTGCCGCGCAGGACATTCTCGCCGCTGCTGGGTCGGTTGCTTCACGACCGCACCGCCGACAAAATGGCCCGAGCCGTCAGCCGCGTTACGGGTGCGACCGCGATTATCGTGCCCTACGACGTGGAGTCACGGATAGCACAGGTGGCCCCGGACAGCTTCGAGGAACGAGTCGAGCAAGAAATCGGCGAAGCAGAGACGCAGATGTCACGCGTCGAGGGGCACTAACATAGCCGGGCGCTCGATGGATCATAAGCGGATTCAATGGTTGAAGCCGGTCGGCACGAACGGCCCATGTCGTGCGGTCGTTTACTGATGCCCGGTCACGCGTACTTCGAGGCTGATTGGCGGCGGGAGGCGTTGCGGACCAACCTGTGGGTCGTTCCCGCGGTGGAGACGCTCGCCGTATCACTGCTTTTCGCTGCCACCTATGGGGTCGACCGCGCGACCTATGACGGACTGATCCACCTGCCCTCGTGGGTCCTCAGCGGGACCGCTGATTCGGCTCGAGTCGTGTTGGCAACGGTCGCCGCAGCGATCATCACGGTGGTCGGCATCGTCTTCTCGATCACGATCGTGGCACTCACGCTTGCCTCGACCCAGTTCGGCCCGCGGATGTTGCGTAACTTTGTGCGGGACCGCGGAACGCAGGTTGCTTTAGGCACATTCGTGGCGTCGTTCTGCTACGCGATGATCACCCTGGTATCAGTGGGCGGTGGCCCGCACGGCGATTTCGTTCCACATCTGTCGACCACTGTGACCCTGACCCTGACCTTGGCCGACGTCGGCGTGTTGATTTACTTCCTTAATCACATCGCCTCGATGATCCAACTGCCGGTGGTGATTGCGCGCATCGCCGGCACCCTGGCCGACGAGATCGCAGCACAGGATCGCGGTGGCGTGTTCGGTGTGGGAGTGGCACATGGACCGTCGGCTGAGGAACTATTGGCACGGTTGGCCGAATCCGGCGCCCCGATCCGCACACCGCGCAGTGGCTATCTTCAGGTCATCCGCCACGACAGTCTGATCAAGACCGCTTCTGCCGCCGATGCTGTCGTTCAGTTGCCATATCGCCCAGGACATTTTCTGGTCGCGGGCCAGGTGATGGCCTTGGTATGGCCACCCGATGCTGCGGGATCTGTCGAAAAGAGACTGGCACTCGGCCACGTCACCGGTGCTTATCGGACTCTCCCCCAGGACATTTCATTCGGCTTGGATCAGCTGGTCGAGATCGCTCTGCGCGCACTGTCGCCGGCGGTCAACGACACTTTCACCGCGCTGACGTGCGTCGACTGGATCGCCGACTGCCTGTGCCGAATTTCCACCTCGTGGCGCCCGCAACGGATCCGGCGTGACGCAGAAGGCCGGATTCGTGTCATCGCCTACCAAGCCGATTTCGATCGACTGGTGGAGCGTACGTTCGACACAATTCGTCAGGCTGCGGTCGGCATGCCGGCCATCATGATTCGGCAACTCGACGCACTGGCCAAGGTCATCGAACAAACCCCCGATCGTAGCCGGCGAACGGTGTTGATCCGCCAAGCCGAGGCCATCCAGCGAGCCAACTTGGGCAGCGTGGCCGAGCCGATGGACCGCGACGACGTCACCCAGCGCTACGAGGCGACGATGGCACTGCTACGCCCGAATCTAGCATCGGCATTCTCCGAAAGCGTTTGCCAAGAGCCCAATTCAGCCACCGCGCAAAGTTACCCGCCAATTGCATTCAATCAGTAACATTCCGGGCTGCGCAGCTAGGCCAAGACAAAGTAACGCACCCATAGGTAACCGACGGAAAGCACCAACGAGGTCGCGGTCACGATTGCCCCCTTGCGGGTGAAATCCCAAAACGAGATGGGGCTGCCGGCGCGCTGCGCGATTCCGGTTACGACGATATTCGCGCTGGCCCCGACCGCGGTGAGGTTCCCACCGAGGACGGTGCCCAGCAGCAGGGCCCACCACAGCACGCCTTGATTGGTGTGGTCGTGAATAGATGAGGCAAACTGGGCGACGATCGGTGTCATCGCAGCGGCATAGGGGACGTTGTTGACGAACCCGCTGAACAAGAAGGACACCCCGAGGATCAACATCGTCGTGAGCCAGGCATTGCCGTGGGTCGCATGGCTGGCGAGATGGGCCAACGTACTGATGACTCCGGTCTTTACCAAGGCCCCGACCATGATGAACAGCCCCGCGAAGAACAGCAGGGTCTCCCATTCGACGCTGGACAGATAGAATTCACGGGTTAGCCCGGACATCACGATGAGGATGCCCGCGCCCGCCATCGCCACCAGTGACGGCTCCATGTGGATCTGCTTGTGCGCGACGAAGCCTGCGAACACCGCAACGAGGACAATCCCGCACTGGATCAGCAGCCGATAATTTTGGATCGCTTCTCGCTCGTCCAGTGACATCACATCGGCGACCCGCTCGGCATCAACTGTGAAAGCGCCGGGGAACATGCGGGGCAGAAGCGCCAGCAAGGCGCCGAGGATGATGATCACCGCCGGCGCCATGTGGGCCAAAAAGGAGATGAAACTCAGGCCGGCCCCGGTGCCGATGATGATGGTGGTCGGGTCACCGACTAAGGTCGCCGCACCACCGATGTTGGCTGCAAACGCCTCCACCATGAGAAATGGCGCGGCACCGACCGCTAGGCGCTCGCACACCAGTAGCGTGACCGGTGCAATCAACAACACCGTGGTGACATTGTCCAGGAAGGCCGATCCGAACGCGGTGACCAACACCAGCAACACCATGATTCGCCGCGGGGAACCTTTGGCGCGTTTGGCGGACCAGATCGCCACGTAATCGAAGACACCGGTCTGGCGCACCACGCTGACGATGATCATCATCCCGAGGAGCAGAAAGATGACGTCCCAGTCGATTCCGGTCTCGCGTGAGTAGAAGACTTCATCGGAATTGACCATGGGCAGAAAGAACATGACCGTCGCGCCGGCCAGCGCCACCATGGTCGTGTTCACCCGGTCGCTGGCGATCAACGCGTACGCGACCACGAATATCGTGGCCGCGTAGATGGCGCTCATTTGCTCCCCTGCCGCTGTGCACGCTCGCGGAGCAGCGCCGCGTGCACCGGACCGGCGTTCAAGATTTGAGCACGGCGGCAAGCAGGCGTGATGCCGTGATCACGCCCTGCAACCGACCGTCCTTGGTCACTGGGATCAGCGGGCTTCTCAGCCGCGCCATGACCGCCGCTACCTCGATGATGGTGTCGTCGGCCGCAGCGGGCGGCACGTCGGTCAGGTGTTCGGGCAGCATGTCGCCGACTGTCTTGCCGTCCAACCTTTCCGCGACGTGGTCGGCCATCGACTCCTGCAACACGCCCGCCAGCGACGGATCGTCCTGCACATAGCGCGGCACGATGAAGCGGACCACCTGTGAGGCCGGTAGTACCGCATAGGGGCTGCCGGAGGCGTCGACAACCAAGACTCCGGGTAGGCGCTGCTGAGCCAGCATGCGAACAGCCTCGAGTGCCTCCGAATCGGTAGTAAGGACGGGGAATTCCTCGGCCATATCCGCAGCACGCATATGGCGAAGTTACTACCGCGGGTAAGTGGCCGCAGGGTAACCGGTTTCCGCCCCACGCCGGTTCGAGGTCCGCGAGGGCAGGCGAGGCGTAAAAAAAGCGTCAACGCGCATTCCCTTCGGGCATCGGCGCCCTTACCGTCGTTGCAGTCCTCACCGGCGGGGGCCGAGTTGCTGCTGCCCGGATGCGGTCGACGTCTCGGTCGGTTGGGTCGTTGAAACGGAGAACAGGTGTCTGTCGTGCTTTACCTGCTGCTGACGGTTGCGATCTTCGCTCTGCTCAGTACTGCACTGAAGCTAGTCGAACGACTGTGAGCGGCGCGAACGCCGTCGGTCTGGTCCTGGCCATCCTGATCGCGCTGTTACTCGGCGCGGCCCTGATCTTCCCTGAGCGGTTTTAATGAACGGCGCAACAGCGGGTCTGCTGTTCCTCGCACTCCTAGTAGCGGCGCTCGCCGCGGTCCATGTGCCACTGGGCGACTACATGTACCGGGTTTACAGTTCCCAAAAGCATTCCCGCATCGAGCGGTTCGTCTACCGCTCGATTGGCGCCAACCCGAGTTCCCAGCAGACCTGGTCGGCCTATGCACGCAGTGTGCTCGCGTTCTCGGCGGTGAGCATCGTCTTTTTGTTCTTCTTGCAGCTGATGCAGGACAAGTTGCCGCTGCACCTGCACAACCCGGCGACACCGATGACGCCCTCGCTGGCCTGGAACACCGCCGTCAGCTTCGCGACCAACACCAACTGGCAGAGCTACTCAGGTGAATCGACCCAGGGGCACCTGGTGCAGATGGCCGGACTGGCCGTGCAGAACTTCGTGTCCGCAGCGGTCGGCATGTCGGTCGCCATCGCCCTCGTCCGCGGCTTCGCCCGCCACAATGTTGGTGAATTGGGCAACTTCTGGGTGGACCTGGTGCGCGGCACCCTGCGTATCCTGCTGCCCATCTCGGTCGTCGGCGCGGTCGTGCTGATCGCCGGCGGCGCTATCCAGAATTTCCATCTGCACGACCAGGTGGTCACCACACTTGGCGGTGCCCACCAGACCATCACGGGTGGTCCGGTCGCCAGCCAGGAGGCAATCAAAGAGCTCGGCACCAACGGCGGTGGGTTCTTCAACGCCAACTCAGCGCACCCGTTCGAGAACCCGACTACATGGACGAACTGGGTCGAGATCTTTTTGCTGCTGGTCATCAGCTTCTCGCTGCCGCGCACCTTCGGTCGCTTGGTGGGCAACAAGAAGCAGGGCTACGCGATTGCTGCCGTCATGGGTGTGATCGCCGCGATGAGCGTCACCATCATGATGCTGTTTCAGCTGCAGCACCACGGCACCGTGCCCACCGCAGCCGGAGCCGCAATGGAAGGCGTCGAGCAGCGTTTCGGGATCGCCGACTCGGCGGTCTTCGCTGACGCGACCACCCTCACGTCCACCGGCGCCGTCGACTCCACACATGACTCCTACACCAGCCTGGGCGGCATGATGACGATGTTCAACATGCAACTCGGCGAGGTCGCGCCGGGCGGCACCGGCTCCGGCCTGTACGGCATGCTGATCCTCGCTTTAATCACGGTGTTCGTCGCGGGGCTGATGGTCGGCCGCACCCCCGAATACCTCGGCAAGAAGATCACACCACGCGAAATCAAGCTCGCCGCAAGTTATTTCTTGGTCACACCGCTGATCGTGCTGCTGGGCACCGCCATAACGATGGCGCTGCCCGGCCCCCGCGCCGGCATGGCCAACACCGGACCGCACGGTCTCTCGGAGGTGCTCTACGCCTTCACCTCTGCGGCGAACAACAACGGTTCCGCGTTCGCCGGTTTGTCGGCCAACACGGTGTGGTACAACACCGCCCTCGGGCTGGCAATGGTCGTCGGCAGATTCCTGCCGATAGTCCTGGTGCTGGCGCTGGCCGGTTCCCTCGCCGGTCAGCGCAAGCGGCCCGAGTCCCTCGGCACGCTACCCACACACAAGCCTCAGTTCGTCGGCCTGGTCGTCGGCGTCACCATCATCCTGGTAGCTCTCACCTTCCTGCCCGCGTTGGCGCTGGGACCTCTGGCCGAAGGGATTCACTGAAATGGTCGCTGTCGCAATTGGTTCGAGCGCACCACACGCCAGCGATGCGTCGGCGGAACGGGTTCACGGAGGTCTACTCGACCCCAAGATGCTGCTGACGTCGCTGCCGGATGCGCTGCGTAAGCTCGATCCCCGCACCCTGTGGCGCAACCCCGTGATGTTCATCGTCGAGATCGGCGCCGTGTGGTCGACGGTACTGGCGATTGGTGAACCCAGCTGGTTCGGCTGGCTGGCCGTGTTCTGGCTTTGGCTGACAGTGCTGTTCGCCAACCTGGCCGAAGCTGTCGCCGAAGGTAGAGGCAAGGCGCAAGCCGACGCCCTGCGCCGGTCCAAGGCCGACACGATCGCGCGCCGCCTGCGCGATTGGGTGCCCGGGGCCGCCGGCATCGAGGAACGCGTTCCCGCACCGCTGCTGCAGCAAGGTGACATCGTCGTCGTCGAAGCCGGCCAGATCATCCCCGGAGACGGCGACGTCGTGGAAGGCATTGCGTCGGTGGACGAATCAGCCATCACCGGCGAATCCGCGCCGGTGATCCGGGAATCCGGCGGCGACCGCTCCGCGGTCACCGGAGGGACCACCGTGCTCTCGGACCGCATCGTGATCAAAATCACCCAGAAGCCTGGGGAAAGCTTCGTGGACAAGATGATCGCGCTCGTCGAAGGCGCCAATCGGCAAAAGACGCCGAATGAGATCGCGCTGAACATCCTGCTGGCAGCCTTGACCATCATCTTCCTGTTCGCGGTGGCGACCCTGCACCCGCTGGCAATCTACTCCAAGGCCAACAATCCCGGCGTGCCCGACACCGTCGCCGTCGGCGGTGGCGGCGTCACCGGAATCGTCTTGGTAGCGCTGCTGGTCTGTCTGATCCCCACCACGATCGGTGCGCTGCTCTCGGCGATTGGCATCGCCGGAATGGACCGGCTGGTGCAGCGCAACGTATTGGCCATGTCCGGGCGCGCCGTCGAAGCAGCTGGTGACGTCAATACCCTGCTGCTGGACAAGACGGGAACGGTCACGTTGGGCAATCGGCAGGCCTCCGAATTCATTCCGCTCAGCGGCGTGTCTTCCGAGGCACTAGCCGATGCCGCCCAGCTGGCCAGCCTCGCCGACGAAACGCCCGAAGGCCGCTCAATTGTCGTGTACGCCAAAGAAGCGTACGGGTTGCGCGCACGGACACCCGGTGAACTGGCCGACGCTTCGTGGGTGGAGTTTTCCGCCACGACCCGAATGTCTGGTGTCGACGTCGACGGACGTCAGCTGCGCAAGGGCGCGGCCAGCGCCGTCGCCGAGTGGATACGCGGCCACGGTGGAACTGCTCCCATCATCCTGGGCGAGATTGTCGACGGAATCGCCGCGGCCGGCGGGACTCCGCTTGTTGTAGGCCAGGTAACGGCGGGCGACGGCGGAAAAAAGGCGGAGGTGCTCGGCGTCATCCACCTCAAAGATGTGGTCAAGCAAGGCATGCGCGACCGATTCGATGCGATGCGCCGGATGGGCATCCGAACCGTGATGATCACCGGTGACAATCCATTGACCGCCAAGGCAATCGCCGACGAAGCCGGCGTCGACGACTTCCTCGCCGAGGCCACCCCCGAAGACAAGCTGGTGCTGATTAAACAGGAGCAGGAAGGTGGCCGGCTTGTCGCGATGACCGGCGACGGCACGAACGATGCACCCGCGCTGGCTCAGGCCGACGTGGGGGTGGCGATGAACACCGGAACCACCGCGGCCAAGGAAGCCGGCAACATGGTGGACCTGGACTCCGATCCCACCAAACTCATCGAGATCGTCGAGATCGGCAAGCAGTTGTTGATCACCCGGGGCGCGCTGACCACGTTCTCCATCGCCAACGACATTGCCAAGTATTTCGCGATCATTCCGGCGATGTTCGTCGCACTGTTTCCCGGTCTGGACCTGCTCAACGTGATGCGGCTGCACAGTCCTCAGTCTGCGATCCTGTCCGCCGTCATCTTCAACGCACTCGTCATCGTGGCCCTGATCCCCTTGGCGCTGCGGGGTGTTCAGTACACACCCAGCAGCGCGTCGAAACTGCTCAGCCGCAACCTTTATGTCTACGGGCTGGGCGGAATCGTCAGCCCGTTCATCGGAATCAAGTTGATCGACTTGGTCGTTCAACTGCTACCCGGGATGTCGTGACATGAAGTTCACCAACCTGGTACGCCAACACTGGGCCGCCTTGCGCGCGCTGCTCGTTTTCACCGTCATCCTCGGCGCCGGATACCCACTGCTGCTTTGGTTGGTCGCGCAGCTTCCCGGCTTGCACTCTCACGCAGAGGGCTCCATCATCCGCGCCAACGGTAAACCGGTCGGCAGCCGGCTGATCGGCCAGTCGTTTACCGACGCCGCCGGCCGCGCGTTGCCACAGTATTTCCAGAGCCGCCCGTCGGCGGCCGGCGACGGATATGACCCCACCGCCAGTGGCGCCGGCAACCTCGGGCCGGAGAGCGTCGTCGACGCCCCGGCCGCCCCGGCCAAGCTGGCGGCCGGCGGCAAGCCCGCAGATGCCGGATTCAAGCCGGGCCTGCTCACCCTGGTGTGGTCGCGCAGTAAGGACGTCGGCGAACTAGAGCAGGTCGGCGGATCGCGACCGTTCTGCACCGGCGGCGGTGTCGGGGCCGTACTCTCGCTGATCGGCCCCCGCGATGCACGCGGCAAGGTCGTACACCCGACCAGGGTCGTCAGCGTCAACGAGCCCTGCTCGACCATCAGCGAGCCATTTGTCGCGACGTATGAAGGGGTACGGGTCGAGTGCGCGCGGTTTGGCGAGAACTACTCGATCGGTCAAATTGTGCCGATACGTGGCTCGGCTCCGTCCAGTCCTGAGGTGCCGGCCGATGCCGTCACTGCAAGCGGCAGCGGTCTGGATCCAGATATCTCGCCGGCGTACGCCGATATCCAAATCGCCAGGATCGCCCGGGCGCGGCATGTCACACCGGCTCAGGTACGCGAGCTGGTGCAGCAGAATCTGCGTGGCCGTGATTTGGGGGTCTTCGGCGAGCCGCGGGTCAACGTGTTGCACCTCAACCTGGCGCTTGACCAGAGGTTCCCGGTCGCACGCTGATGTCGCAGGTGGATGATGGTCACATGAGTGTCGTTGACCATCGCCGCAAACGCGGGGAGCTACGCATCTATTTGGGTGCGGCTCCCGGCGTTGGCAAGACGTACGCGATGCTCAGCGAGGCACATCGACGGCTGGAACGCGGCACGGATTTGGTGGCCGGTGTGGTGGAGACGCACGGCCGTCGGAAAGTCGCGGAGCTGCTCAAGGGCATCGAGGTCATCCCCCGCCGCTACATCGAATATCGCGGTAGCCGCTTCGCCGAACTCGACGTGCCGGCCGTGCTGGAACGCAATCCGCAGGTGGTCCTAGTCGACGAACTCGCCCACACCAACGTCCCCGGCAGCAAGAACCCCAAGCGATGGCAGGATGTCGAGGAGCTGCTGGATGCCGGTATCACGGTGATCTCCACAGTCAATATCCAGCATCTGGAAAGCCTCAACGACGTGGTTGCCCGCATCACCGGCATCGAGCAGCAGGAAACCATACCGGATTCGGTGGTACGCCAGGCTTCCCAAATCGAACTCATCGACATTACGCCAGAAGCCCTGCGGCGCAGGCTGTCCCACGGCAACGTCTATGCGCCGGAGAAGATCGACGCAGCACTGTCCAACTACTTCCGTAGCGGAAACCTCACCGCGCTGCGGGAATTAGCACTGCTGTGGCTAGCCGACCAGGTCGACGCCGCGCTGGCCAAATATCGCGCCGACAAGAGGATCACCGACACCTGGGAGGCCCGCGAACGCGTCGTGGTCGCGGTCACCGGTGGCCCGGAATCAGAAACATTGGTGCGCCGCGCATCCCGGATCGCCTCGAAAGCCAGTGCCGAACTGATGGTGGTGCACGTCTTGCGCGGCGACGGTCTTTCGGGTGTGTCGGCGGCCCGGATGGGCAAGATCCGAGAACTGGCCGCCAGCCTCGATGCGTCTCTGCATACTGTGGTCGGCGACGACGTGCCTACAGCGCTACTGGATTTCGCCCGCGAGATGAACGCCACCCAGCTGGTGATCGGCACATCGCGGCGCTCGCGGTGGGCGCGCATCTTCGACGAGGGCATCGGCGCGGCAGTGGTGCAGCGGTCCGGCAAAATTGACGTGCACATCGTCACCCACGAGGAATCCAAACGGGGTTTCCGGACGGCCTCGATTTCGCTGCGGGAACGGCGCGTCGTATCGTGGCTGGCCGCCCTGATGGTCCCGTCCGTGATCTGCGCGGTGACGGTCACCTGGCTCGACCCGTTCCTTACCACCAGCGGAGCAAGCGCGCTGTTCTTCGTCGGCGTGCTGGTGGTTGCCTTACTGGGTGGCGTTGCGCCCGCGGTGGTCTCGGCGGTGCTTTCCGGGCTGCTCCTCAACTACTACCTGACCCCTCCAATACATAGCTTCACCATCGCCGAGCCCGACGCCGCGGTCACCGAGCTGGTGCTGCTGGTGATGGCTGTGGCGGTGGCGGTTCTCGTCGACGGCGCGGCCAAACGCGCCCGAGAAGCCGGACGCGCATCCCAGGAGGCGGAGCTGTTGACGCTGTTCGCGGGATCGGTACTGCGCGGTGCCGATCTGGAGACGCTGCTCGAGCGGGTGCGCGAGACCTATTCGCAGCGTGCGGTCAGCATGCTTCGGGAGCACCGCGACGGCAGCCGGTACCTCGTGGCAGCGGTCGGCAGAGAACCTTGCAGCACAGTCGATTCCGCCGACACCGCGATCGAGGTCGGTGACGACGAGTTTTGGATGCTGATGACGGGCAAGAAGTTGGCCGCCCGTGATCGCCGGGTGCTGAGCGCGGTGGCCAAGCAGGCCGCGGGTCTGGTCAAACAGCGTGAGCTGGCGGAGGAGGCCAGCCAAGCCGAGGCGATCGGGCAGGCCGACATGCTGCGCCGCTCCTTGCTGTCGGCGGTCAGCCATGATCTGCGCACACCACTGGCAGCGGCCAAGGTCGCGGTGTCGAGCCTGCGGGCCCAGGATGTCGACTTCTCAGCCGAGGACACTGCCGAATTGCTCACCACCATCGAGGAATCGATCGACCAGCTGACCGCGCTGGTGGGTAATCTGCTCGACTCGTCCCGGTTGGCGGCGGGCGCGGTGCGCCCGGAGCTGCACCGGGTGTACCTGGAGGAAACAGTGCAGCGCGCTCTGGTCAGCATCGGCAAGGGCGCCACAGGGTTCTTCCGACCCGGCATCGACCGCGTCAAGGTCGACGTCAACGGCGCAGTGGCAATGGCCGACGCCGGTTTACTCGAGCGAGTTCTGGCCAATCTCATCGACAACGCGCTGCGATACGCACCCAACTGTGTGGTTCGCGTCAATGCGGGCCGAGTGGGAGACCGCGTGCTGATCAACGTCATCGACGAAGGCCGCGGAATCCCCCGGGGCAGCGAGGAACAGATCTTCGAGGCGTTCCAGCGATTGGGAGACCACGACAACACCACGGGTGCTGGTCTGGGATTGTCGGTGGCCCGCGGATTCGTGGAAGCCATGGGCGGCACAATCCAGGCGACCGATACACCAGGTGGCGGATTGACGGTCGTCGTGGATCTCGCCGCGCCCGAAGTGACCCGCGCCGGCGACGATGCAGAGCGCAGCGATGAGGAGGAGCGGCGCCCATGACCCGCGCCGGCGACGATGCAGAGCGCAGCGATGAGGAGGAGCGGCGCC